>NZ_JBAQRT010000382.1:0-30088 GCF_049306435.1 Zavarzinia sp. | reverse complement strand
GGCCAGACCCAGGCTTGCGGCACCACCGACGGCCTGATCTGCTCGATCGAGAAGGTGCTGCACAACCTGACCGACAACACCATCCTGCAACCGGTGACCAACCTGGTCGGTGCCCTCGTCGATCCGCAGACCGGCGTGCTCTCGCCGCTGACCAAGCCGCTCGACTCGATCACCGATGTCGAGACCGGGGCGCTTGGCCCCGTGACCGAAATCGTCGATACGCTGGTCGGGCCGGAGAAGGGCCTGCTCGACCCGACCCTCGATGCCGTCAACGACCTGCTCACGGGTAATACCCGCTCGACCACCGACGGCGGGTTGATCGACCTCGTGCAGGGCACGGTGGGCAATCTGCTGGACAATACTCCGCTCGCCTTCGTCGGCAATCTGGTGGATACCCTGGTCGATCCCGACAGCGGGGCGCTCGCCGTCCTGACCGGGCCGCTGAACGGCCTGACGGACATCGATACCGGCGGCCTCGGCGCCGTGACCGAACTCGTCGATGCGCTGGCCGGGCCGGAGAAGGGCCTGCTCGACCCGACCCTCGATGCCGTTAACGACCTGCTCGGCGGTCCGAGTGCGGCGGCCGACAACGACGGGCTGATCGACGTGGTCGATGGTACGGTGGGCAATCTGCTGGACAATACCCCGCTCGCCTTCGTCGGCAATCTGGTGGGCGGCCTCGTCGATCCGCAGACCGGCGTGCTCTCGCCGCTGACCGCGCCGCTGAATGACATCACCCGGGGCCAGAGCGGCGTTCTCGGCCCGGTCACCACCCTGGTCGACAATCTGGTAGGGGCAGATCAGGGCGCGCTGGATCCGACCCTCGACGCGGTAAACGATCTGCTCAGCTTCTGAGCGAACGTCTCTTCGACCGTTTCCGTCGGCGGTCGAAGGGGGCCGGCCCTCGCGGCACCAGGGAAGGTAAGGACCGACAGCCCCTCGGTTCTTGCCTTCTCGCGTCAGTGCGATGCTTGGCCATGGCTTCCATCTTTCGAAAGCCCAGCTCGTGGGTCAATTCTTTCACGCCCGACTGTCCGACCCCAGGGGCCCACTCCAATACGGGGCCAATCTTCGATGCCGATTGACATCCAGCATCGCCTTGCGGCGATCCCGGGGCCGGGCGCCACCCACGTCACAGCCCGTACCAATTGCGCAGGCTGCGCACCCGATTGGCATTGATCGAGAAATAGAAAGCGATCTGCCCGTCAGAAAGGCCGAGATCGATCAGCGCCGCGAGGCTGCTGGGGGAAACGGGCCACCGGACACCCTGGAGGGGAGGCGTATCCGGCGGCACCGCAGCGAATTGATCGCGGGCAATTGCCAGTTTCATTATTGTCATCGTCCTCTCCTTTCGGAAACCGCACTCGATCTAAAAAACGACCAAAAAATCACTCCGAGAAGACTCGATACGCCGTTGAACAGTCACTCGTGTCACCCAGGGGGCGGCCGGCGCGCCCACCGAGTTGGTAACGGCGACCCTTCGGGTGCTGCGATGATCGCGGTGCCGTCGGGTGTCCGGGTCTGGCTCTCGGTCGGTCGGACGGACATGCGTCGGGGCATGAACGGCCTGGCGTTTCAGGTCCAGGAGGCGCTCGGGCGTGATCCTCATGCCGGCGATCTCTTCGTGTTCCGGGGTGCCAGGGGCAACCTGGTTAAGGTTCTCTGGCACGATGGTTTAGGCATGTCGCTTTACGCCGAGCGGCTGGAGAAGGGCCGGTTCATCTGGCCCTCGCCAGCCGGTGGCGCGGTCGCGATCGCGCCGGCGCAGCTGGGCTAACATGCTGGAAGGGATCGACTGGCGCAATCCCCGGCACAGCTGGCGTCCGCAGCACGCCGGTTGACTGCGACGGGGTGGCTCACAGGCATGATCCGGGGTTGCCTGGGCGGCGGGATGTGATCTTATTGATCCCATGGATGGCGCGTCGAACGAGATCGAGGCCCTGCGGACCGCCCTGGCGGCGGCCGAGGCCCGGGCCTTGGCGGCAGAGGCAGTCGCGGCGGCGACACAGGCCAAGGTCTCCGGCGACCAGGCGCTGATCACCCACTTGAAGCTCGAGATCGAGAAGCTGCGCCGGCAGATCTATGGCCAGCGATCGGAACGCTCGGCGCGCCTGTTCGACCAAATGGAGTTGGTGCTCGAGGAGCTGGAGGCCTCGGCCAGCGAAGACGACCTCGCGGCCGAGATGGCTGTCGCCAAGGCGAGCGTGGTTGCAGGCCATGTCCGCCAGCGCCCGTCGCGCCAGCCCTTCCCCGAACACCTGCCGCGCGAGCGGGTGGCCCTGCCGGCGCCGGCGTCATGCCCCTGCTGCGGCGGCACCAAGCTCTCCAAGCTTGGGGGAAGACATCACCGAGACCCTGGAGGTCATCCTCCGGCAGTGGAAGGTCATCCAGACCGTGCGGGAGAAGGTCTCGTGCCGGGACTGCGAGGCCATCGCTCAAGCGCCGGCGCCGTTCCATCCGACACCCTGCGGCTGGGCCGGGCCCAACCTGCTGGCGACGGTCCTGTTCGAGAAGTTCGGCCAGCATCAGCCGCTGAACCGCCAGGCCGAGCGCTACGCCCGGGAAGGCGTGCCGCTCAGCCTCTCGACCCTGGCCGATCAGGTCGGCGCTTGCGCCTTCGCCCTGGCGCCACTCTTTGCGCGTATCGAGGCCCACACACTGGCCGCCGAGCGGCTGCACGGCGACGACACAACGGTGCCGGTGCTGGCCCCGGGGCAAGACCGACATCGGGCGGCTCTGGACCTATGTCCGCGACGATCGCCCCTTCGGCGGGCCGGCGCCGCCGGCCGCGGTGTTCCACTACTCGCGCGATCGAACCGGCGAGCATCCCCACCGGCACCTGTCGACCTATGCCGGCATTCTGCAGGCCGACGCCTATGGCGGCTACAACAAGCTCTACGAGGCAGGCCGTCAGCCGGGAACCGTCAACGAAGCGGCTTGCTGGGCTCATTCGCGCCGGAAGTTCTTCGTCCTGGCCGATATCGCCGCCGGCGCCAGGAAACGGGCGCAGGGCAAGACCGCGGTGATCTCGCCGCTGGCGATCGAGGCCGCCCGGCGCATGGACGCGGTGTTCGCGATCGAGCGCGAGATCAACGGCCACATGGCCGCCGAGCGCAAGTCCGTCCGCCAGGATCTCAGCATGCCCCTGGTCGCCGCTCTCGAAGCTTGGATGCGCGAGGAACGCGCCCGGCTGTCCGGCGGCAACGACGTCGCCAAGGCCATGGACTACATGCTCAGGCGCTGGACCGCGTTCACGCGCTTCCTCGACGACGGCCGGATCTGTCTCACGAACAATGCCGCCGAGCGTGCCCTGCGCGGCATTGCCCTGGGCAGACGGTCCTGGCTCTTCGCCGGCTCCGGCCGCGGCGGTGAGCGCGCCGCCGTCATGTACAGCCTGATCGTCACCGCCCGGATGAACGACGTCGACCCGCAGGCCTGGCTGGCCGACATCCTCGCCCGCATCGCGGAACATCCCGCGCACCGGCTCGACGAACTCCTGCCCTGGAACTGGAACATCGGCGGCCGCACCACCGACAGGAATGCCGCATGACGACCACGGCCATCGCCCGTCTCAAGATCAAGCTCGACGACGTGAAGCCCGCGGTCATGCGGCGGATCGAGGTGCCGCTGGCCCTGCGGCTCGACCGCTTGCATCTTGTCCTGCAAGTGGCACTCGGTTGGACCGACAGTCATCTCTACGAGTTCCGCTTCCGGGACGTCGGCTTCGGCATTCCTGATCCGGACTGGGAGCACGACATCCTCGATGCCCGCAAGGCCAAGCTCGAGGCTGTCATCGCCGATACCGGTGCCCGCAGCTTCAAATATCTATACAACTTCGGCGACGGCTGGGAACATACGGTCAAGGTCGAGAAGATCGCGCCGGCCACGCCCGATGTCGATTATCCTCTCCTGCTCGGCGCCAGCGGGCGCTGCCCGCCCGAAGATGTGGGGGGGGGGGGGGGCCGTGGGGATACCAGGAGTTCCTCGAAGCCCTGGCCGATCCTGACCATGAGCAGCATAACGACATGATCACCTGGGCCGGTGAGGACTACGACCCGGATTACCTCGCCCCGGCGGCGATACAGGACGAACTCCATCAACTCGCCCGGAAATGGACCCGCCGCAAGACCAAGGCGAGCTGACAGCCGGAAACGCAAGCCACGGCCCCCGCCGGATGGATACATACCAGCGGCGCGATCAGATCGAGATCGAGCACTTCACCGGTTAAGAGACAAAGCACTGTCGGCGGCGCGGTACGCAGCCGCGATATGGCCGGCCATGAAGGCTTCCGCCCGTTCGAGCGCCGCGAGGTCGAGCCCTGTATCCCAACCCTCTGCCGCCAGCCTGCGGGCGAGCGCCAGGGTCGAGACATTGCCCTTGGCGCCCGGAGCATAGGGGCAGCCGCCCAAGCCGCCGATGGCGCTGTCGAAGGTGCGGATGCCGTAAGTCAGCGCCACCCCGACATTGTCGAGGGCAAGGCCGCCCGTGTCGTGGAAATGGCCGGCCAGCAGCGACGGTGCGATCGAACGGGACAGGGACGCCAGCAATAGCTCGACGGATTTGGGCGTGCCCCGGCCGATCGTATCGCCGAGCGAAACCTCATAGCAGCCCATGCCGAGCAGCGCCGCCGTGACCCGCTCGACCGCGGCCGGGGCGACCGGCCCGTCATAGGGACATTCGACGATGCAGGAGACATAGCCCCGCAGCGGCAATCCGGCCGCCCGGGCCGCCTCGGCCACGGGGGCAAAACGCTCCAGGCTCTCGGCGATCGAGCAGTTGATGTTCTTCCGGCTGAAACCTTCCGAGGCCGAGGCGAAGATGGCCGCCTCGTCGGCACCGGCCGCCAGTGCCGCCTGGAAGCCGCGCAGATTGGGCGTCAGCACGGCATAGCGGATACCGGCCGCCCGCCGGATGCCGGCCATCACCTCGGCGGCGTCCGCCATCTGCGGCACCCATTTGGGCGAGACAAAGCTGGTCGCCTCGATCCGGGTCAGGCCGGTTTCGGACAGGCGGTCGATCAAGGCGATCTTGTCCGCGGTCGGCACGAAGCCGGCCTCGTTCTGCAAGCCGTCGCGCGGGCCGACTTCATAGATGGTGACGGGCTCAGACAAGGCTGTCCTCCACCGGCGCACCCTCGGCCGCCTGCGGGGCGAAATCGACCAGCAGGGTGCCGTCGTCGACCGTGTCACCCACTGTGCAATGCACGGCCTCGACCACGCCGTCGGCGGCGGCGCGCAGGCTGTGCTCCATCTTCATCGCCTCCATGACGACCAGGATGTCGCCCTTGGCGACCGTGCTGCCCGCGGTCACCGGGACCGAGCGGACGACGCCGGTCATGGGGGCGACGATCCGGTTCTCGGCCGCACCGCCCGTGTGCTCCACCGCCAGCGGGTCGATCAGGGCGAAATCACTGATCCTGCCGTCGAGCAGCAAGGAAACCGCATCGCCGACATGGGCCACTTTGGCGTCGAGGTTGCGCCCGCCCTGGCGTGCCCGCAAGCCGTCCGGACCGACTGCGACAGCCTCGAAGACGGTGGAACACCCGCCGTCCTCGACCGCGATTTGGCCTGCGCCGAGCAGGCGGAGGTCGCGGGCGACGAGGTCGTCGCCGGAGACGAATTCGACCCGCACGGTGCCGGTGCCCCACAGGCGGAAGCCGAACTGCGGCCGCGCCGGGTCGAGGTCGAGGGCGGTCATCGCCGCGAACAGAATGGCGGCATCGTCCGGCGGCGCGGCGGCGGTCAGCGCCTCCTGCTTCCGCCCGATCAGGCCGGTGTCCATCTTGCCCACTGCGAAATCGGTGTCGCGGCACAGCGCCTGGAGGAGGCTCAGGTTGGTCGCGGTGCCGGCGACATGGGTCGCGGCCAGGGCCCGGCGCAGGCGGAACAGGGCGTCGGCCCGGCTCGGCCCCTGGGCGGTGAGCTTGGCGATCATGGGATCGTAATGGGCGCTGATGCGGTCGCCCGCGCGCACCCCGGTGTCGATCCGGGCCGTTTCCGGGAAGGCGACATGGAGCAGGGGGCCGGGGGCGGGCAGGAAGCCCTTGCCCGGGTCCTCGGCATAGAGGCGGGCCTCGAAGGCGTGACCGTTCAGGGGAATCTCGTCCTGGGTCAGCGGCAGCGGCTCGCCGGCGGCGACGCGGAGCTGCCATTCGACGAGGTCGAGGCCGGTGATCGCCTCGGTCACCGGATGTTCGACCTGGAGCCGCGTGTTCATCTCCATGAACCAGAAGCCGTCGGGGCGGAGCGGGCCGGAACCGTCGACGATGAATTCGATCGTGCCGGCATTGTGATAGGAGACCGCCTTGGCCGCCTTCACCGCCGCCGCCGTCATGGCGGCGCGCAGCTCCGCGGTCATGCCGGGGGCGGGGGCTTCCTCGATCACCTTCTGATGGCGGCGTTGCAGGGAACAGTCGCGCTCGTAGAGGTGCACGACCGTGCCGAAGCGGTCGCCGAAGACCTGGACCTCGATATGGCGCGGGCTCGTCACATAACGTTCGATCAGCACGGCGCCGTCGCCGAAGCTGGCGCGGCCCTCGCGCTGGGCGCCTTCCAGCGCCGCGGCGAAATCGGCCGGCTTTTCGACCAGCCGCATGCCCTTGCCGCCACCGCCGGCGCGCGCCTTGATCAGCACCGGATAGCCGATCTTGTCCGCCTCGGCGGCCAGGAAGTCGGCGTCCTGGCGCTCGCCGTGATAGCCGGGCACGACGGGGACGCCGGCCTCGATCATCAGCGCCTTGGCGGCGTCCTTGAGCCCCATGGCGCGGATCGAGGCGGGCGAGGGGCCGATGAACACGAGGCCGGCCGCTTCGACCGCTTCGACGAAGCCGGGGTTTTCAGACAGGAAGCCGTAGCCCGGGTGGATCGCCTGGGCCCCGGTGGCGAGCGCCGCTTCGATGATGCGCTCGCCCTTGAGATAGCTCTCGGCCGCAGGCGCCGGGCCGATGTGCACGGCCTCGTCGGCCAGCGCCCGGTGGCGGGCATTGCTGTCGGCGTCCGAATAGACGGCGACGGTGGCGATGCCCATGCGGCGTGCGGTGTCGATCACCCGGCAGGCGATTTCGCCACGGTTGGCGATCAGGATCTTCTGGAACATCCGCCCCTCCTCACATGCGGAACACGCCGAAGCGCGTTTCCTCGATGGGCGCGTTCAGCGCCGCGCGGAGCGACAGGGCGACCACGTCGCGGGTCTGGCGCGGGTCGATGATGCCGTCGTCCCACAGCCGCGCCGAGGCATAGAGCGGGTGCGACTGGGTTTCGAACTGGTCGATCACCGGTTGTTTGAAGACGGCCTCTTCTTCCGTACTCCAACTGCCGCCGCGGGCTTCGACGGCGGCGCGGCGCACGGTCGCCAGCACGCCCGCCGCCTGTTCGCCGCCCATGACCGAGATCCGGGCATTGGGCCACATCCACAGGAAGCGCGGGCCATAGGCGCGGCCGCACATGCCGTAATTGCCGGCCCCGAAGGAGCCGCCGACGATCACGGTGACCTTGGGCACCGCCGCGGTCGAGACCGCATTGACCAGCTTGGCGCCGTCGCGGGCGATGCCGCCCGCCTCGTATTTCGAGCCGACCATGAAACCGGTGATGTTCTGCAGGAACAGCAGCGGGATCTTGCGCTGGCAGCACAGCCCGATGAAATGGGCGCCCTTCTGCGAGCTTTCCGAAAACAGCACGCCGTTGTTGCCGAGGATGCCGACGGGGATGCCGTCGATATGGGCGAAGCCGCAGACCAGGGTGGTGCCGAAGCGTTCCTTGAATTCCTCGAAATCCGAACCGTCGACGATCCGCCCGATCACTTCGCGGATGTCGTAGGGGGTGCGGGCATCGGCCGGCACCACGCCCAGGATCTCCTCCGGGTCCATGGCCGGCGCCACGGCGGGGCGGAGCGGGATCGCCGGTGCCGGCGGCAGGCCCAGGTTGCGCACCGCCTGGCGGGCCAGGGCGATGGCATGGGCGTCGTTCTCCGCCAGATAGTCGGCGACGCCGGAGAGGCGGGTATGGGTGTCGCCACCGCCCAGCGTCTCGGCATCCACCACTTCGCCGGTCGCGGCCTTCACCAGGGGCGGGCCGGCCAGGAAGATGGTGCCCTGTTCCTTGACGATGATGGTCTGGTCGCTCATCGCCGGGACATAGGCGCCGCCCGCGGTGCAGGAGCCCATGACCACGGCGATCTGGGCGATGCCCCGGGCCGACATATTGGCCTGGTTGAAGAAGATGCGGCCGAAATGGTCGCGGTCGGGGAAGACCTCGTCCTGGTTCGGCAGGTTGGCGCCGCCGGAATCGACCAGATAGAGGCAGGGCAGGTTGTTCTCGGCTGCGATCTCCTGCGCCCGCAGGTGCTTCTTCACGGTGAGCGGATAATAGGTGCCGCCCTTCACCGTGGCGTCGTTGCAGAGGATCAGGCAATCGCGCCCGGCCACCTTGCCGATGCCGCCGATCACCCCGGCCGCCGGGATCTCGGTGTCATAGACACCTTCGGCGGCGAACAGGCCGATCTCCAGGAACGGGCTGCCGGGGTCGAGCAGCCGGGCGACCCGCTCGCGGGGCAGGAGCTTGCCGCGGGCGACATGGCGGGCGCGCGACTTCTCGTCGCCGCCCTTCACGGTCTTTTCGGCGAGGGCCGCGAACTCACGGACCAGGCCGGCCATGCGCGCGGCATTGGCGGCGAAGCCGGGATCGTTCGGGTTGAGCTTGCTGGTGAGCCGGGCCATGGCGGGTCTCAGGCCGTCTGGGCGAAGATTTCGCGGCCGATCAGCATGCGCCGGATCTCCGACGTGCCGGCGCCGATCTCGTAGAGCTTGGCATCGCGCAGCAGGCGGCCGGTGGCGTAATCGTTGATATAGCCGTTGCCGCCCAGGCATTGGATCGCTTCCAGCGCCGCCTGGGTCGCCTTTTCGGCGGCATAGAGGATGCAGCCGGCGCTGTCCTTCCGCGTCGTCTCGCCCCGGTCGCAGGCGGCGGCCACGGCATAGACATAGGCCCGACAGGCATTCATCGTCGTATACATGTCGGCGAGTTTGCCCTGCATGAGCTGGAAGGTGCCGATCGGCTTGCCGAACTGCTCGCGCTCGTGGACATAGGGCACGACGATGTCGAGCGCCGCCGCCATGATGCCGAGCGGGCCGGCCGCCAGCACGACGCGCTCGTAGTCGAGGCCGGACATCAGGATGTTCACGCCCTTGCCCTCTTCGCCGAGGACATTCTCGAAGGGCACCAGGCAATCCTGGAACACCAGCTCGCAGGTGTTGGAGCCGCGCATGCCGAGCTTGTCGAGCTTCTGCGCGGTCGAGAAACCGGTCATGCCGCGCTCGACCAGGAAGGCGGTGATGCCGCGCGGCCCGGCCTCCGGATCGGTCTTGGCATAGACGATCAGGGTCGAGGCGTCGGGACCGTTGGTGATCCACATCTTGTTGCCGTTCAGCACGTAGCCGTCGTTCTGCTTCCGCGCGCGGAGCTTCATCGAGACGACGTCGGAACCGGCACCCGGCTCCGACATGGCGAGCGAGCCGACATGCTCGCCCGACATCAGCTTGGGCAGATATTTCGCCTTCTGCTCGGCATTGCCCCAGCGGCGGAGCTGGTTGACGCAGAGGTTGGAATGGGCGCCGTAGGACAGGCCGACGGAGGCGGAAGCGCGCGAAATCTCCTCGATCGCGACGCAATGGGCGAGATAGCCCATGCCGGTGCCACCGTACGCCTCCGGCACCGTGATGCCGAGCAGGCCGAGGGCGCCGAACTTCTGCCACAGGTCGGCCGGGAATTCGTTGTCGGCGTCGATCTGCCGGGCCCGCGGCGCGATCTCCTCGGCGGCGAAACGGCGGACCGTGGCGCGCAGCGCGTCGATTTCCTCGCCCAAGCCGAAATTCATGACGGCGTCGAACATTGTTTCCTCCCGAATGCGCAGTGCCGACGCCTTGCGCCGACAGTTCTGGTGCCGGATTGCACGGTGGACAGCGCCGCCCGTCGCGGCCCACCGTCCGCACCAACCCGTCCGGGCGTGGGCGGTTTTTGTCCTGTCCGACGACGCAGCCACCATAGTGGCCGGAAGCGGGCGGGTCGGCAGGACTTCCTCTCCTCATTTGTGGTTGGTTACCCCGGAGAGCCCAACCTGTCTGAAAACTAGCGTGGCGCCGATTGCCGTCCCCGCCAATTCCTGTGCAGAATGCGCCACGACAGGTGGCCCATGCCCAAGATAACCTCGATCCCCCGAACGCCCGCCGCCTTCGTCCGTGCCATCGTTTCCGTCTACGAGCGCCGGAGCATGGACCCGGGGCCGGCGCTGCGCCAGGCTGGCATTCCGCCGGAGGTCCTGGCGGCGCCGGACGGGCGGGTCGCCATCGAACCCTTCGAAGCACTGTCGAGCCATGCCATGCGCGAGCTCGACGACGAGGCGCTGGGCTGGTTCTCGCGCCGCCTGCCCTGGGGCAGCTACGGCATGCTGCTGCGCGCCTCGCTGCCGTCGCCGGGGCTCGATGTGGCGATCCGGCGCTGGTGCCGGCATCACGGGCTTTTGACTGAAGACGTCGCCCTGGAGCTTCGGGTCGAGGGGGCGGAAGCGGTGGTCCGGGCACATGAAGCGGTCGACCTCGGCGCGCTTAGGGAATTCTGCCTGGCTGGCCTGTTGCGCAACCTGCACGGCGTCGCCTGCTGGCTGGCGGATTCCCGGATCGCGCTGAATGCCGCGCGCTTCCCCTGTCCACGACCGGCCCATGCCGAAGCCTATGACCTGATGTTCGGGGGCGAGATCGCCTTCGATGCGCCCGCGGCCGAGCTTCGCTTCGATGCCGCCTATCTCGAGCTTCCCGTGGTGCGCGACGACGCGGTGCTGCGCCGGCTGCTGCACAAGCCGATTTTCCTGATGGCACGGCAATATCGGCGCGACCGCCTGCTGTCGCAGCGGATCAGCAGCGTGATCGCGGCTAGCGGGGCCGTCTCGCCCAGTGCCGAAGCGATCGCCGGCCAGCTCGCCCTGTCGCCGCGCAGCCTGCAACGCCATCTCCAGGAGGAGGGCACCTCGCTCCTCGACCTCAAGGCCAAGGCCCGGCGGCTCAGGGCTGAAGAATTGCTGCGCCGGGGCGACATTCCGCTGAAGCGGGTCGCCCGCCTCGCCGGCTACGGCGACGAGTCGAGCTTCGGCCGTGCCTTCCGCCGCTGGACCGGGCAGAGCCCGGGCGAATTCCGCCGGCGTGCCGTCCCCGCCGATGTCCCGCCGCCGGCCCGCGGGCGCGATCCGGGAAAATCCGGCAGGTGACCGGAGGCCCCGACCCTTCCTAAGGCGGGGCCTCCGCTGATCTTGCTGTAGGATCCCGATGGCGCTGCTTGCCCGCCATCGGGATCAGGTCAGGAAACTTCATTTTCGGGAGGGTCGAAAATAGGAGCCCTGATCGCCCACTATCGCGCGAACGACTGACGAGTACTGTCGTCTTCGTCTTCAGCGATGCGAATGGCCTCGGAAGGGAGTGGCGCTTTGCCCAGAACGTCGTCCGAGATCTTTTCTGCGATCATAATGGTGGGGGCATTGGTGTTGCCCCCGACCAATGTCGGCATGACGGACGCATCAACGACACGGAGGTTGGCCACGCCATGGACTCGGCAGCGTTCGTCAACCACGGCCATGGAGTCCGTACCCATTCGAGCGGAACCGACTGGATGGTAAATGGTCTCCGCATGGGCGCGCAGCCAGCTGTCCAGCTCCCCGTCACTGCGTACCGCCTCACCGGGTTCCAATTCAACGCCCAGATAGGGCTGCATCGCTCGTTGCTTGAGTACGTCACGCACGATACGCACAGCGTCCCGCATGGTCCGGCGATCGACTTCGCTCTCGAAGTAGTTCGGTTGAATGATGGCATGATCGGTAGGGTCTGCCGAACGCAAGCCAATGTAGCCGCGGCTCTCGGGCCGGAGCTGGCAGAGATGCACGGTGAAGCCATGGCCGGGCGACTTCTCGCGCCCATGGTCCTGCATCACCGCTGCCAAGAAGTGAAGCTGGACATCTGGAATTTCCAGCCCCGGCCTGGTTTTGATGAAGGCTCCCGATTCCAGTCCGTTCGATCGAGCGAGGCCCTTCTTGAACAACAGATATTGCATGCCGGTGAGAGTCTGGGCTACCGGCTTGGATTGGCTATGCAGCGTAATCGGCAACAGGCAGCGATTGATCACCGTGGCATCGAGATGATCTTGGAGGTTTTTACCGACACCAGGAAGATCGATCAATACATCAATGCCGTGCCTCTTCAACTCGGCCGCCGGGCCGATCCCCGACAGCATCAGAAGCTGTGGCGAGTTGACGGCGCCGCCCGCGAGGATAACTTCACGAGCGGCCTTCATGGTGTGCCGCCGGCCACCCTGCAAATATTCGACACCGATCGCCTTGCGCCCCTCCATGATGACTCGCGTCGCCAGCGCCTCCACGATCACCGCGAGGTTGGGGCGACCCAGGGCCGGCCGAAGATAGGCTACCGCTGCGCTGCAACGCCGACCGTCCCGAATGGTCAACTGGTAGGGGCCGAAACCCTCTTGCTGACGGCCGTTGAAATCGTCCGTCTGCTTGTGACCAGCCTGGACGCCGGCCTCGACAAATGCCTCGAAGAGAGGGTTCGTCCGCTCGGCATGGCTGACGATGAGCGGGCCCTTACCGCCATGGAAGGCATCGATCGCGCCTTCATTGCCTTCGCTTCGCTTGAAGTATGGCAGAACGTCGGAGTAGCCCCAGCCCGTCAGGCCAAGCTGGCGCCATTGATCGTAGTCACGGCCATGTCCGCGAATGTAAATCATGCCATTGATCGACGATGAGCCGCCTAGAACCTTACCGCGCGGCCAAAACAGAGACCGCCCGTCGAGATGCTCCTGCCGTTCGGTATGGTAGTACCAATTTGCCTTGGTGCCGCCTAATAGTTTTATTACACCAGCAGGCATGTGAATAAGTGGGCTTTTATCCTTCCCGCCGGCTTCCAGCAACAGGACCTTGTTTTTCGGATCTGCCGACAATCTATTTGCCAGCACGCAGCCGGCGCTGCCGCCACCTACGATGATGTAGTCGAAATCCGCCATTTTTTGCTTTTCCTCCCGGTGCAATTCAATCCGCGCGGCGACCGTATGGCATCGGCCAACGCAGAGCTTTGGCGGCTTGGCGGCCGCCGAAGGCTTCCCCTTATCGTTAGGCTATCGGCTGGAGGACAGGGCCTACCCGAACGGGGAGGGGAGAATGCTTTTGATTGCGCGATAATTGAGAGCGTGCGGATATCGAAGAGCCTGCATGGTGTCGGAGGTCTTCGCCCAGAAACATTCCGCAATACGGGAGGCAGGAACGTGAACGAAGCAATAAATTGGGCGCACAGCGGCCCGGATGTTTTCGAGAAGATTCCGCTCGAAGATATCGATGTGTCGAATCCCGAATTGTTCCGGGACAATGTGGCTGAAAAACTGTTCTCTCGGCTGCGGAAGGAGGACCCTGTTCACTTCTGCAAGACGAGCATGTTCGGGCCATATTGGTCCGTGACGAAGTTCAAGGATATCGTCCAGGTCGAGACGAATCCCAAGGTCTACTCGTCCGACCATAGTTACGGCGGCATCACCATCATCGACGGCGAATCCAATTCCGCCGTGGTCTTGCCGATGTTCATCGCGATGGACCCGCCGAAGCATGACGTTCAGCGCAAGGCGGTCAGCCCCGTGGTTGCCCCCGAAAATCTGGCGAAATTGGAAGGGTTGATCCGGCAGAGAACGGCCCGGGCCTTGGCCGAGCTGCCGGTGAATGAAACTTTCAATTGGGTCGAGCTGGTTTCCAAGAATCTGACGACGCAGATGCTGGCGACGCTATTCGACTTTCCCTGGGAAGACCGTGCCAAGCTCACATATTGGTCGGATGTGACCACGGCGCTGCGCGGCACCGGCCTCGTCGATACGGAAGAGCAGCGCATGGCCATTCTGGGGGAATGTGCCGCCTATATGACCCGTCTGTGGAATGAGCGGGTGAATGCCGAACCAGGAAACGACCTGATTTCGCTCCTCGCCCATTCGGATGCGACGCGAAACATGGCGCCCGAGGAATTCATGGGCAATGTCCTGCTCTTGATCGTCGGCGGCAATGACACGACCAGAAATACCATGAGCGGTAGCGTGCTGGCGCTCAATACGCACATGGCGGAATATGAAAAGCTCTGTGCGAATCCGTCGCTGATTCCGTCGATGGTTTCCGAAACCATCCGGTGGCAAACGCCCCTGTCCCACATGAGGAGGACTGCCCTGGAGGACACCGAACTCGGCGGCAAATTGATCCGCAAGGGGGACAAGGTCGTCATGTGGTACGCGTCGGGCAATCGCGACGAGGACGAGATCGAGAACGCCAATTCCTATCTCATTGATCGGGCACAGCCTCGTCATCACCTGTCGTTCGGCTTTGGCATCCACCGCTGCGTGGGCAACAGGCTGGCGGAATTGCAGCTTCGCATCGTATGGGAAGAGGCTTTGAAACGCTGGCCGAAGGCGGGTCAGATCCAGGTCGTGGGCGAGCCCAAGCGGGTCCTCTCTCCCTTCGTGCAGGGGTACGAATCGCTGCCTGTCCGCATCGCGGCGTGATCTGGTTCGTCTATTTTCGGGCGCCGACGGATCGGCGTCGGCGCCCGCGGAACAATAACAAGGAGGCCATCAGCTCCTGTTACCTTCGGCGAGTCATCGCCGGGTTGGAGCGCCAGAAGTTGGCCTGATAGCGAGGAGATAAATCATGTTCGATGTCACTTTCATTTCGCCCGATGGCCACGCCACGAAGGTGCAGGTCGCCGAAGGGCAAACACTGATGCAGGCAGCCGTTCACAATTCGGTGCCCGGGATCGATGCCGACTGCGGCGGCAGTTGCGCTTGTGCGACATGCCATGTGTATGTGGAGCCGGTCTGGATTGATCGTCTGCCGCCGCAGCAGGAAGCGGAAAAGTCTCTACTTCAGTTTGCCAATGCGGTCGAAGACAACTCGAGGCTGGCGTGCCAAGTCACGATCAATGAAAGCCTGAACGGCCTGACTGTGCGGGTCCCCGTTGCCCAGCACTAACAGGGAGACGGAGAAAATGCGGTGGAAGTGACGCCGGTGCGGCAGGTCCCCTGCGCGGCTATCACGGCAAGCATTGCTGAGGCGCCGATGGGAGCGTGCGTTCTCTTGATGGCGCCGCCCGGGTGGCGGCTACCTGGAGAGATTTTCGGGAATTAAGGATTTGCGTATCCGGCGGCCCTTATCCTCCACAGCCGGTACGCCACTTGCCCCGGGATGCCTTCGTGTTGCGATGGCATCCTGGGGCTCTTTTTTGAATCAACGTCAACATCCGTCCTGGCTCGCCTCCGAACATTCGTCTTTCCATATATTGTCGGGGCAAGAAACCAGCCAATAATCACCTGAGGGGAATCATATGCGCGGGCTTATGCAGGATCGACAGCTTCTCATTTCTTCATTTCTGACATTCGCCGCCAGGAATCATGGAGAACGGCAAATTGTGACGCGGACGGTCGAGGGGCAGATCCACCGCTACACTTATGCCGATTGCGAGCGCCGATCGCGCCAGGTCGCCAACGTGCTGAAGAGCTTCGGGCTCGGCTTGGGCGATACGGTGGGCACGCTCGCCTGGAACACCTACCGCCACCTGGAACTCTGGTATGGCGTCTCTGGCTCGGGGATGGTCTGCCACACGATCAACCCGCGCCTGTTTCCCGAGCAGATCGCCTATATCGTCAATCACGCCGGCGACAAGGCCCTGTTCGTCGACCTC
Organism: Zavarzinia sp.; assembly: GCF_049306435.1. Taxonomy (NCBI): domain Bacteria; kingdom Pseudomonadati; phylum Pseudomonadota; class Alphaproteobacteria; order Rhodospirillales; family Zavarziniaceae; genus Zavarzinia; species Zavarzinia sp. The sequence continues at coordinate 14,334 of NZ_JBAQRT010000382.1, read as the reverse complement.
ACCTTCGTGCCGCTGATCGAGAAGCTGGCCGACAAGCTGCCCTCGATCCGGCATTTCGTAATCATGACCGACCGGGCGCATATGCCCACGACCACGATCCCCAACGCCCTCTGCTACGAGGATCTGGTCGAGGCCGCCTCGGCCGACTTCGAATGGCCGGAGTTCGACGAGAACACCGCGTCCTCGCTCTGCTACACCTCGGGCACCACGGGCAATCCCAAAGGTGTGCTCTATTCGCACCGTTCGACCGCGCTGCATTCGATGGTCGCCAACAATGCCGATGCGCTGGGTATGCGCTCGGCCGACGTGGTGCTGCCGGTCGTGCCCATGTTCCATGCCAACGCCTGGTCGATCCCCTATGGCGCGCCCATGGCCGGCGCCAAGATCGTCCTGCCGGGCGCTGCAATGGACGGTGCCAGCATCTATGAGCTGCTGGAGACCGAAGGCGTCACCATGACGGCGGCGGTGCCGACCGTCTGGCTCATGCTGCTCCAGCACCTCGAGAAGGACGAGAACCGCAGGCTCTCCACATTGAAGCGCGTCGTCATTGGTGGTTCTGCCGCGCCACGCTCGATGATCGAGACCTTCGAGACCAAATATGGCGTCACCGTCTGCCACGCCTGGGGCATGACCGAGATGAGCCCGCTCGGCACGCTCGGTGCGCTGAAGGCGGGAATGGAGAAGCTGCCGCTCGACAAGCGCCTGGACATCCAGTGCAAGCAGGGCCGCGCCGTCTTCTGTGTCGAGATGAAAATTACCGACGACGACGGCAACGAGCTACCGCGCGACGGCAAGGCCTTCGGCCACCTGAAGGTGCGCGGCCCCTGGATCGCCGGCGCCTACCTCAAGGGGGACGGCGGTAATATCCTCGACGGGGACGGCTACTTCGATACCGGCGACGTCGCCACCATCGATCCCGAGGGCTTCATGCAGATCACCGATCGGGCCAAGGACGTGATCAAGTCGGGCGGCGAATGGATCTCCTCGATCGACCTCGAAAACGCCGCGGTCGGCCATCCCGCGATCGCCGAGGCGGCGGTGATCGGCGTCTTCCATCCGAAGTGGGACGAGCGCCCGTTGCTGATCGTCGTGCGCAAGCCCGGCAAAGATGTCGCCAAGGGTGAACTGCTTGCCTTTCTGGTCGGCAAAATCGCCAAATGGTGGATGCCGGACGATGTCGTCTTCGTCGACGAACTGCCCCACACCGCGACCGGCAAGCTGCTGAAGACCCGGCTGCGCGAGCAATTCAAGGACTATAAGCTCCCGGTGACCGCGACAGCGGGGTGAGGCATTGCCTCTTGGGAACGGAAGTGGGGGCATCAGTGACCGAAGGGGGAGCCGCCCCGGGCTGTTGGAAGCAGCAGCGATGCTGATGAACTGCAAGAAGCGACCGCTCGCCGGTGTTCGGTCTCGGCGACGGTCCTGTGATGTTGCGCGATCGGCCCTTCAGCGAGTCATGTCTTTCCCCCCTCGCTGACGGCCAGGCGCCGGAACACGCCCGGCGATGTTCCTGTCCAGCGCTTGAATGCGTGCGAGAAATTGGCCAGATCGCTGTAGCCAAGGGTCAGCGCGATGGCGTCCAGTGTTATCGTCGCGTCGGCAAGCATGAGTTTCGCCCGGTCCCTCGACGTCTCGTCGAGAAGAGCGCTGAACGTGGTGCCCGCATCCGCCAGCCGCCGCTTCAGTGTGCTGACCGAGAGATTCATGGCTTTCGCCACCTCGTCGATGCGGATCAGGCCCGGCCGTGCCTCCAGCCGCCAGCGCACCCGGGCGGCGATCTCGTCGGGCATGCTTTTGCTCGACTGCAGGGCCGTCAGGCTGGCCACTGCGCTGTTGTAGGCAATTGGGTCGGCGAAGCGGCAGACCGTTTCCAGCGTCTCGCGCGGCACCGCAATGTAATGCATGGGCGCATCGAAGCGCAGTCCGACGGCAAGACTGTCGGGATGATCCGCCAACCCCTCAGGCATGGGCCAGGCGATGTGAAACGTCAGTTCCAGCGCCTCGCTTGACAGAATCCTCAGCAGGCGGATGAAGGCGGCAGCGCAATAGAACAGGGGCAGGCGGTCGAGAACCGGATCGCCGGAATCGATGGTCAGCATGATCAGCACGGCTTCCTCACGCTCGAGGAAAGTCGCGCTGATGACATTCGAGATCAGCGGCAGGAATTTCAGCAGATGCAGCGCTTCACTGACCGAGCTGGCGCTGACCAGGGGCAGGCTCAGCAGACTGCTCGAGGTGAGGCGCACTTTCTTGCCGGCGAAATAGCCGATGCAGGATGCCTTGTCGGCATCGAGGTCGGGGCAGGCTTCCCGGAACCAGCGCATGGGCGCCTGCGCCCCGGGGACCTCGATCGCCGGGAGTTCGATCCCCTCCCGCGCTAGGATGGCTCGGAACCGCGCCTGTTCCCCCTCGCCCAGAACTCCGGACTCAAGCAGCTGCAAGAGGACATGCATCGGCAGGCCCGGCTCCCGGCGCTGGATGAGGAAACGCATTTGATCTGTTCTCACAAAAAACTGACCCAGATCAACATAGCCGAGCGATCAGGCTGCGCACAAGATGAGCGGCAATGCAAGCAATATCTACAGCCAACATTGGTTGAACAATGGGGAGTCAGGGCATGGGCAAGATCATTTTCGTCGAGCATGACGGCACGGTGCATGAAGCTAGGCTGATCGAAGGCCAGTCCCTCATGCAGGTGGCGACGGCCCATTGGGTACCCGGCATCGGTGGCGATTGCAGCGGCGCCTGTGCCTGCGGCACCTGTCATGTGATCGTGGACGACCAATGGCTCCCGGCCCTCGGCCCGCAGGGCGACGAGGAGGCACGGATGCTGAGCATGTCGCCGGAACGCCAGCCGGCCTCGCGCCTTGCCTGCCAGATTAAACTGTCGGCGGCGATGGACGGCATGACCGTTCGCCTGCCCGAATTCCAGATGTGATCCCGGACTTCCCCCTACGACAGGCCAAGCCATGACCATTCTCGACAAAGTGATCGCCACTGCTCAGGCGACGGTTCTCGACAGGGCGATCACCACGGCGCAGTCCGTCATCCCCATGAGCTTGCAATTCCGCAGCGTACATCTCTATGAGAAACTGAGGCGCATGGCTTTCGCCGATGCCCGGCCGCCCACCTTCGCCGAGCGCCCCTTGCCCGATGTCGCCGACCTGCCCTTGGAGCAGATAGACCTGAGCAGCCCCTTCCTGTTCCGCCAGGGCCGCTGGCAATCCTACTTCAAGCGCCTGCGCGAGGAGGCGCCGGTCCATTACCAGCCGAACAGCGCCTTCGGCCCCTTTTGGTCGGTGACGCGCTATGAGGACATTCTCCATGTCGACAAGAGCCACGACCTGTTCTCGGCCGAACCCTTCATCGTCCTGGGGGAACCGCCGAAGGGCATGAACCTTGAGATGTTCATCGCCATGGACCCGCCAAGGCATGATCACCAGCGCCAGGCCGTGCAGGGGGTAGTGGCCCCCAAGAACTTGAAGGAGATGGAGGGCCTGATCCGCCAGCGCGTGCAGGACGTGCTGGACAATCTGCCGGTCGGCAAGGCTTTCAACTGGGTGGACCATGTCTCGATCGAGCTGACCTCGCGAATGCTGGCGACCCTTCTCGATTTTCCCTACGAACAGCGACGAAAGCTGGTCTATTGGTCGGATCTGTTGGCGGGCAGCGCCGAGACCACGGGCGGACCGCTCGATCTCGACGAACTGATGAATGGCGCCATCGACATGGCCCGCCATTTCAAGGCGCTCTGGCACGACAAGGCGGCGCGGTCGGCCGCCGGGGAAGCACCCGGCTTCGACCTGATTACCCAGATGCAATGCCACGAGAGCACCAGGGACCTGATCAAGCGGCCGATGGAATTTATCGGCAACCTTGCCCTGCTGATCGTCGGAGGCAATGACACCACACGCAATTCGATGTCGGCCGGCGTGCTGGCCATGAACCGCTTCCCGGACCAGTTCGAGAAACTGAAGGCGGACCCCGGCCTCATCCCCAACATGGTGTCGGAAATCATCCGCTGGCAGACCCCGCTCGCCTATATGCGGCGCGTCGCCAAGAAGGACACCATGCTGAACGGCCAGTTCATCCGGAAGGGCGACAAGGTGGTTATGTGGTATGCCTCCGGCAACCGCGATGAAAGCGTGTTCGAGCGCCCCGACGATTTCATTATCGACCGGGCCAACGCCCGCAACCATATGTCCTTCGGTTTCGGCGTCCACCGCTGCATGGGCAACCGCTTGGCGGAACTGCAGTTGCGCATCCTGTGGGAGGAATTGCTGACCCGCTTCGAGCGGATCGAAACCCTGGGCGAGCCGACCATGGTGCAGTCGAACTTTATCCGGGGTTACGACACGCTGATGGTGAGGCTGGCGGAAAGGAAGTAACGGCCGACGCCCCACCCTCGATTTCTGGTCCCGAAACTTGCCTGCCCTTGGCTATTCGGAGCCTGTTGATCGGCGGTTGGCGCTCCAGGAATTGTTTGGCAACCTTTGTTCTCTGGCCGAACCGCCGGAGCGGGATGAGCACCCCTCCCCGACCGGGTAGGGGGGGGTGTCAGTCGATGTGCTAGGCTGAAAAAAATCGCCAGTAAGATGCAAAATGGTGAGCGGGAGGAATAATGAACGTCAAGACTCTGGCCGTCGCTTTCGGCGCGATGGTTGCACTTTCCGGGTCGGCCTTTGCGAAGGTAAGCCAGTCGGAGGCGGACCGTCTCGGCAAGGATCTCACGCCGGTCGGTGCGATCAAGGCGGGCAACGCCGATGGCTCAATTCCGGCATGGACGGGTGGGATTACGACACCGCCGGCCGGCTATACGCCCGGCATGCACCACATCAGTCCGTATTCGGCGGACCCTCTCAAATTCGCCATCACCGACGCCAATGCCGACCAGTATAAGGGCAAGATTCCCGACGGCCAGTTCGCCATGCTGAAGGCCTATCCTGGGTATAAGCTCAACGTCTACCAGACTCGGCGATCCTGTTCGCTGCCCGAGCGGGTCTACGAGGCAGGCAGGCTCAATGCGGTTTCCGCGACCATGACCGAAGATGAAAACGGTCTCAACGGCGCGATTGTCGGCAATCCGTTTCCTATTCCCAAATCTGGTGTCGAGGTCGTCTGGAACCATCGCCTTCGCTATCGCGGTTTCAAGATTCGGCGCTATTTCAACACCGCCGCGGTCAACCGAGACGGAAGCTTCACTTCCATCAAGACGCAGGACGAAGCGATCCTTCATTACTCCGGCCCCGGCATCAATGCGATCGGCGATGTCACTGACGTCAGTCAACTCAAGAATATCGCCATTTCCTATTTGAACATTACGACTTCTCCGGCCCGTCTCGCCGGTTCGGTCATCCTGGTCCATGACACGATCAACGCGAAAGAATTGCCGCGCCAAGCCTGGCAATATAATCCTGGCACGAGGCGCGTATTGCGCGCACCCGAGTTGTCTTACGACAACCCGCTCTTCAATAGCGATGGCCTGGCGACGACCGATCAGTTCGACATGTTCAATGGCGCGACCGATCGCTTCACATGGGAACTGAAGCCGCAGCGGGAAATGTATATCGGCTACAATGCCTATGAATTGATGTCCGATAAACATAGCTATAAGGATATCCTGCCCGCGAATTTTGTGAATCCGGATTACAGTCGTTACGAACTGCATCGCGTATGGGTGGTGGAGGCGAAAGTCAAGGAGGGGGTCAGGCACGTATATGCCCGCAGGACGATGTATTTCGACGAAGACAGTTGGAATCTTGTGGCCTCCGACCTTTACGATGCCCGGGGGTCTCTGTGGCGGTTCCAGGAAGGCCCGATCGTCAACTACTACGATATTCCGCTCTGCTCATCGGCCATCGAAGTGAATTACGATCTCCAGTCCGGGCGCTATATCGCCTTCAGTCTGAAAAACGAAGAAAAAATGCTGAACTGGAATGTTCAGGATCTCGACGCCGGGCAATTCACGCCCGATGCGATGCGTCGTCTCGGACAGAACTGATATCGATGTAAAACCCAGCCGGGAAGCCTCTGTTCGTCTCGATGCTTCCCGGCATGATGGTGGTGTCAGTGCGTAGTGGGGGACGGGGGGGGGGCTCGCGGTCGGTTGCTAAAGATCTGTCACATGAAAACATGTGGCATGAAAATCAATAATAGAACAGGGAAGGGGAAGGAAATGTCCAAAGTCTGGAACACGAGAGTGAGGGGCGCAAGGTTTCCATGGTCGGTTGCCGCAATGGCCGCGGCCGGTGTTCTGGCCTCGGCGACGACGGTGGCTGCCTATGAATTCGAGATCGGTGACGAGATCACAGGCTCCATTGTAACGGCCATTTCAGTCGGCGCGCAGATGCGGATGGCGGACAGGGATCCCCGGAATTACGGCTATTATTATGGTGGTGTGAGCAATGTTTCGGATATTGATGACGGGAATTTGAACTATGACAAATATGACCTGATCAGCCAGGTCAGCACAGTTTCGAGCGAACTGAAACTGAAGTGGCGAAATTATTTCGCTTTCTTCAGGGGGGCGGCGTTCTACGATTCTGTCGCGGCCAATAACGATCTTGCGGACTTCAAGCCAGAACTTCGCCCCTATACCAGCGGTCGCTACCCGGAGGGGGCTGACAACAGGGCGGATTGGGACGCGGAGCTTCTCGACTATTATGTCGGTGGCGATTTCGACCTCGGAGGGCGGAATCTCACCGTCAAGGTCGGCAGCCAAATCCTGAACTGGGGCGAAGCCCTGTTCACCATCAACGGGATTTCCATCGTCAATCCTATCGACGTAAAGAAGATCCGTGTTCCAGGCGCCGAACTGAAGGATGCGCTTATTCCCGTTCCCATGATTTCCGTGGGACTGGATCTCGCGGATAATCTTTCGATGGAAGCCTTCTATCAGTTGGATTTCAAACCCTTCAAGCTCGACGCTTGCGGCAGTTTCTTTTCGACGACAGACAATATATGCGACGGCGTAAAATACGTCAGTACGACGGAAGATCCCTTTGATCCCAGGTCATATACCGCCAGTACCGGGATGAAGACAACTGATTACGACAATCCGAACAAGGTCATCACGGCGGCCAATTTCCCGATGTATGTGGAAGACGACCCTGATGTTCACGATTGGGGTGTGTCGCTAAAATATTTCTCGCCAGACTTGAATAATACTGAATTTCAATTCTATTTCGCGCGCTATACTTCCAGACTGCCTTCTATTTACTGGCAATCGCCGGATAAGTTTGCGGATGGGACCGGGCAGATCAATGCCGCCGCACTGCCTGTGCCCCTGGTTCAGGGCTTGCTGGATCAGCTCGGCGTCGACCAGTTGAATGCGCTGACATCGGCGCTTTCTGGCTTGCTCGGCGGGCCGGTGACGGATCTTGTCGGCGCGCTTACAAACCCGCTGACGGGGGCCTTGATCCAACCGCCGTTCGGGACGTCGCCCCCGTCGAAGGTCCTGGAGAACCTCGATAACGGCCGAATGACGATCTATTATCCGAGCGGGCTGAATATGCTCGGCTTTGCCTTCAACACGACCTATGACCCGCTTGGTGTCGCCATCAATGCCGAAGTGAGTTGGAAGCATGACGTGCCCATTCTGATTTCTGAATCGGCGATCGTCACCAACGTGTATAACGCCGCAGGTGGCGCCCCCATCAGCCAGGGAACGAAGGCAAAGACGCCCATCTGCATCGGAACCATCTGCGTGCCGAATCCGGGGATAGCCCCCTTCGTCGATCCCGGCTTCCACAATCCGGACGGCCAGTTCATTCCCGGTCGGCGCATCGACTTCGCCGAGAAGCATGAGGTCTGGCAGGCGGCGGTGCGCTTCACCAAGATCTTCGGCGGGTCCAGTTTCGTGACGCGCCTGCTCGGCGCGAACCAACTCTTCGCCCTCGTGGAACTCGGGGCGATTCATGTCGATCTGGATCCCAACGTACAATATGCCGGCTACGGTCAAACCGGATTTACCGGGTTTTCGACCCGACCGTTGCTCGGTGTCGTACCCTCCATCGCGGCCACAGACCTGGGTGTTCCGTTCTACGCGACGGCCAAGGAGCCGACCCAATGGTCGGGGGGTATTCAAGGGTTGTTCTTTTGGGATTATCCCGGGGTTTTTGATGGTGTCACACTGACGCCGTCGATCGGGTTTTCCCATGGTATCTTCGGCAATACGCCGGCTTCCCTTCCGGGGTTTACAAAAAGTGTAACATCAATGAATTTCGGTCTCAAGATTAACTACCTCGACAACTGGGCGATGAATATCAATTACTTTAAGAGTTGGGGCGGCGGTTCCGGGGGCACCGGCGGCGCATCACGGAACCCTTATATCGACCGAGATTTTATCGGCGTGAATGTGGCTTATTCTTTCTGACATCAAACGCGTGCGGTGGGGCCCCCCCCGACAGTACGCGAACTCACCCCGGGGCGCCCTTGTTCTCCTCCGCGCCCCGGGGTATTTTTTTCTTCTAGGGAGAACAAAAGTGACGCACATATTCCTCGATGGGAACGCAGGGCAATTCTCTATCGATGAGAGCTTGCCAGACGAATTGAAGCGCGAGAGTATACTGGGCGAGATTTTTCTGCGTCATCACAACAAGAGTATCTTTCTCCTGGAGGCTCCGGCCGGCTACGGCAAATCGACCCTAATTCAGCAATGGCGTCGAGCTTTGACGGAGAAAGGAGAAAGAAGTTTTTACCTGTGCTTTTCGCGCAAGGACAATAATCCAAGTTCTCTAAAGTTAAATTTGCTTGGTGTATTGAAATCAGAATGGTCAATTGATTTACCAGACAGTATTCAGAATCTCGATCTGTCGGCACTGATGAATCACCTGCTTGGAACTGTGAGTGGCGGTGGCACCGGGGTCACTCTTTTCCTGGACAGTTGTGAGGCCGTCGTTAATCCGCATGTTCTCAGATATATCGCGCGGGCGATAGAATCCTGTCCGGCAACGGTTCGCTTCGTACTGTCCGGAAGGACGGCCATACGAGTCCCCCGTGCCAAGGCTGTACTCTCGGGTGAACTCGTTCGACTTAGCGCGCAAGATCTCGCCTTTACCCGCTCCGAAATTGCCCGCATAGCAGACAGATGGCGTGGTTCGCCATTGGCGGAAAATGAACTTGATGCGATCTATCAGAAGACTGGCGGCTGGCCGGTCATGCTGCGGCTGGCAAGTCTGGAATGGCGAAGGCTCGATGATCCCGCGAAATTGCGGGAAGCATTGTCAGGGGCGAATGAAATCGTTTCGGCCTACTTCATGGAAGAAGTGCTGGAAAAATTGCCTTGCGCTCACCGCGAACTGCTTCTGAAATCCAGTCCACTCGAAGTCGTGTCGACGGCGTTATGTCGGTCGGCGACGGGCTTGGTCCAAGCGGCCTCTCTTCTAGAGGAGCTGGAAAGGCAGTGGTTTCTCGTTCATCGCGGCGCCCGGTCCGAAGAATTTGCCGCTTTTCATCCGCTTCTTCGAGAGTTTCTCCTCTCAAGGCTCCAGGTCGAATATCCCGGGGCTTTCGAGCGGATCCTTCTGAAGGCTGCTATCTGGTTTCGGCAGCAGGATCAGGTCGACATGGCAATGGACCATGCAATACGAGGCGGTCACGTCGGTTGGGCTTGCGATTACCTGTCACCACTCATCTTCGATCTTGGATTCAAGTTGGGACAATTTTCGAATATTGGCCGGTGGGCACAATACCTGACTCAAGAGCAATTGCGGCATTACCCTTCTCTGAAACTCGGATTGGCATGGCTGAATATCTTCAACAATCCAGATGTGGCCGCCGGTCTGTTGAGCGGTATGACGGAGAAGGATGTTGCGGTCGGAACCAGTGAAGAAGAGGCGCATGCGAACTTTGCGATGGCGAGGGCGGTATTGGCAACGACTTCCGATAAGTACGTTGATGCCTGGAATTATTTTCGGGACTGGGACCGAAGACATCCCGAATTGACATATCAGCGCGCGAATGTGCTGACGGCCTGGGCCTATACGGCCTATGCTCTCAAACGCATTCGCGATGCTAAGCGCCTCTGCGATGCTGCGGGCGAAGCAATCGAACGAAGTGATGCTCATTTGGCTGGATTGTGGCTCCCGATTATAAGGGCGCGGCTGGCTCTGTTTGAAGGAAAACCGGGTGAAGTCGAACAAATTATAACGAAGGTAATTGTCGCTGGCTCCGTTGTTCGGGGGCAGGACAAGCAAGCGTGGGGGCTCCTGAATGTATGCTTGGCCGAAGCGCGTTACATGCAGGGCGAGGTTCCTGGCGCGCTTGATGCGCTCGGGCAATTCTCCGGCGGTCAGATCCGGAACGACGTCACGGTCGAGATGGCCTTCGCCGTGGCGCGACTTAAGGGGCGCCTTGCTCTGGCGAGGGGTGATTTTCGCCGAGCCATTCAATCGCTGAGGGCGGACCTTCAGGCTTCCCGGGCGGCTGGCATGACCCGCCTCACAGATCTGATTGCCGGCGAACTCACCACTATCCTTTTGTGCGCAGGACGTATTCGGGACGCCTGGGGAATTGAAAAAGACCATGACCTTAGTGTGCCGGCGGGCGAAAGCAAAGCTCCCTCGCTTGAGGAGAGGCAATTGGTTCAGGCTCGCCTAATGATATCTCATCAAGAATATAATCGAGCAGCAGCATTGGCCATGAATCTTTATTCGCGAGCCACATCAATGGGTAATTTTGGTCTTACTATTACCTCACAGTGTGTTGCCGCTTTGGCGCGGTGGCATTTGGGCCAGCGACAAGACGCGCATCGCCTCATGGTCAATGCGAGAATGACGGCGAGCGGTTCTGGATGTCAGCAGATATTTGAGGATGAAGTTAAATATTTGAAGCCAATTCAAGATGATGTGGTGTCCGAGTGGTGCGAATCGAGTGAAATTGCTGATAACGAAATTTCAACGCCGACAGGGGATTCGGTACTTTCAGCCAGGGAAAAGCAGGTAATATTTTTCGTTTCGAAGGGACTTTCAAATATAGAAATTGCAAAAATTCTCCTTGTTTCAAGCGAAACAGTGAAGTTTCACGTAAAAAATATTACTCGAAAATTAGATGCAAAAAATAGAATTAACGCTGTAGAAATCGCACACGATATTGGGTTGCTGGGCAGGGGTCGTGAATAGAATTTATTAAAAGAAATAAGATCGTGATGCGAAAATTAGATCAATTTCTGATATTGAATTTTTTAATTTTATGCCATTTCGCGGAGTGGCGGCCTTTCTTCTTAATATTGCATGGGTCATGGGAGCGCTCGTGGATCTCAAGCAAATCCGTTATGTGGTTGCCGCCGCTGAATGTCGAAGTTTCCGACGTGCCGCCCAGCAACTGCGGGTTCAGCCGTCCGCCGTCAGCAAACGCATCCTGGAACTCGAGGCTCGGCTCGGTGTAGCGCTGTTTGTGCGCACCACGAGCGGCGTAACCTTGACCGAAGCTGGACGGTGCTTTGTCGTCCAAGCACGCAAGGGGGTGGACCAACTGGATGCGGCTGCGACGCTGGCCAAGTCTATGGGACGCGGTGAATTCGCCGTTCTTCGAGTCGGCTTCTTTTCTCCCCTGGCGTCTGGTTTCCTGGCTCGGCTGGCCGCGGTTCATCGGGGGCGGGAGCCGGGGGTCCGTCTGGACTGGAACGAAGGCATTCAGCCCGACCTCGTCCGGGCAATCGAACGCCAGGAACTCGATGTCGCGTTTGTCTGCGACGGTTCCGCCGCTCCAGGCTGCGAGACCGTGCCGTTGTGGCTGGAGCGGTTGTTCGTCGTGATGCCGGCGGGGGAACTCCTCTCCGAGAAAGCAGAGATCCGATGGCAGGATCTTGAGGGCCAACATTTTATTGTCAGTGACACCGAACCGGGATGCCGCATGCACGAATTCCTTGTCCGCCATTTGTCCGCCCCCGGTCACGAAGTCAGCATCGAGCGTTGTCGCGTCGGCCTGCTGAGCCTCTATCAGCTCGTGGCTTTGGGGCGGGGATTCGCCTTGACCGCGGAGACGGCCACCGTCTCCATTGCGGGGACCGTATGCCGTCCGCTTGTCGCCTCACCAATGACCTTCGTCGCGATCTGGTGGCGCGCTAACCAGAGTCCTGCTCTGAGGAAATTCATTGATCTTGCCCGTTCTCTTTCGCCGGAGCACGGGTTGACATAAAGTGCGTGGTGGACGACGCTGGTCTGGCGTTACGCGCTTTCGCGAACCCCCTGTCTGTCGCGATGAATCGCTGCAACATCGGGACGATCAGCTTGAGCGGGTCGCTGACCGGCTGCCCCGTGTGGCGGCCAAGCGCCTCGGCGTAGGCGACGAGGTCGCGGTGAAGCGATGCCGGCAGTTCCACCGTCGCTTTGACGGGCCGGTCGTCCTCGATCGGGCCGAGCTTGAGCTTGGTCATGGGGTCTCTCCATAGGGGGGGATGACGAGGTCGCGGGTGACGACGACCCGGACCGGGAAGCCGGGCCGGATGGTGACGGTGGGCGGCACCGAGAGTTCGCGGCTGACGATCCGCTGGCCTGCGTCGTCGGCCGTGTCCTGAGAGCCGTTCCGCAGGGCGGAGAGCAGGGCGTTACCGCTGTCCGATGCCAGTTCCGAGCCGATCGAGAGTAGCGTCGAGAGAGTGGCAGCTTTGGCCACGTTCTCCCAGTGATCGTCGACCTGGTCCTCCAGCCCGGCGTAACCGGCAACGTCCGATCCCGGCAGGCGCTCGGACACCTCGAATAACCAGCTTGATGGCGGCGTCGGAGATGAATCCGGCGCCGTGATGGCCCGTGGCGGGTCGGGCCTGGGGTTTGAATGGGCTTTTGGTCGGGGAGGCCTGCCCCACAAGGGCCCCCTTCAGGCCGCCGGCTGGTGCTCGGCCAGCCAGATATAGCGCCTGACGTTGTAGGCGAGATTGGCGAGAGCGATCTTCGTGGTGGCTCTGGCCATGCCGATGGTCCGGACCACCAGGCCGAAGGCATGTTTCTGGTGGGCGAAGACGCCCTCCACGGCAGAGCGTATCTTCGATCTTGCCCGGTTCGCCTTCTTCTGGGGCCCGGTCAGATCCTGGCCGGGCCGGCGACGGAAGTGGATCCTGGAACGCAAGCCCCGGGCCGCCAGGAAGGCTTCGTTGGCCCTGGTCCGGTAGGCGGTATCCGCCCAGACATCGCTCGCCGTGTTGCGGGCCATCACCGCCGGCAGCTGGGCACCGTCATGGGCCGCCGCCGAGGTGACGCTGAAGCCCCGGATCAGGCGATGCGCCTTGTCGATGCCGATATGGTTCTTGTAGCCGAACACCGGAATGGCGATCTCCACCCGGGCCTTGGTGCCGTCTGCCTTGCTCTTCCTTGCCTTGGCGCGCTTCAGTGTCCAGCGGGCATCGCGGTCCTTCTGGGCCAATTTGGCCGGTTTGGCCCGCCAGTCCTCCGGGATCCGTCCTTCCTTCAAGGCGGCCTTCTCCGCGTCCGTATTGCGCTGGCGCGGGGCGGCGATGATCGAGGCATCGACGATCTGGCCCGACATGGCCAAGTAGCCCTTGCCCTTCAGCCAGCCATCGAAGTCGGCGAAAAGATCCCGGATCACGCCGGCCTTGGTCAGGTGCTCGCGATACAGCCAGATCGTCTTGGCGTCAGGCACCGCATCCTCGAGCCCGAGACGCAGGAAGCGCATGAACGACAGCCGGTCCCGGATCTGGAATTCGGTGGCGTCATCCGACAGCGTGTAGAGCGTCTGTAGGATCAGGATCCTGAACATCAGCACCGGGTCATAGGGCGGGCGCCCGCCCTTCGCGCCATCGGACCGCTTCAGTGCCGCCACCAGACGGGGCCGGAAGATCTCGAAGTCCACCAGGCTGGCCAGCTTCACCAGGGGATCACCGGTCTCCGACAGCAGCCGATACCGCTCATCCAGATCAAAGAACCCCGGCTGACCCATGACGTCCCTCCATGGAGAACACCGCCCCATGGAATCATGAAACCGGTCATGGTGCAGCGGTTTTTAGAGGTGTCCGCTCGAGCACGATCGAAGAACCGTCCGGCCGGATCAGCCGGGTCCAAACCAGCAGCACCCGGCGCTGGCCGGCGTCGGCACCACCCTGGTACTGGCCGATCAGGCGCGAGCCCTGGGGGATCAGCAGGCGCTGTCCCGTCGGGCTGTCATAGACGGCCTCGGTCACCTGGGCTGTGACCTGCCCGGGCAGGTCGGAGCGGATGCCGGTCAGCAGCGCCGCGGCGATGACGCTGCCCGCCTGCAGGACGGCACTTGAGGCGGGCGGCGACACCCTGTCGGGGGCGGTGGTCCGGCGATCGACAGGGGCTTCGAGGAGTGCCTGGTGCCGATCCGTCGCGGCGTCTCTGCTCGCGAGCGCCGCCGCCG
>NZ_JBAQRT010000381.1:0-3357 GCF_049306435.1 Zavarzinia sp. | reverse complement strand
AGCCCGGGGTGCAGGACATCGTCCGCGCCGCCGGCACGCCGCAGGAAATCTACGACTGGGCGCAGAAGTTCAAGGCCAAGGGCGACGTCCAGGGCATGTTGCTGCTGCTCGAGAATGCGGCGGAGCGGGGCCTCGGCGCCGCCATGCTCGACATCGCGCGGCTTTACGATCCGGCCACCTTCGTCGAGGGCAAGCCCTTCTCCAAGGCCAATCCGGGTCAGGCGGCGAAATTCTACCGCAAGGCCGAGGCGGCCGGCATCGCCGAGGCGAAGCCGGCGCTGGAAGCCCTGAAAGCCGTCCTGCGGAAACAGGCCACGGCCGGCGATGCCGAAGCCGCGGCCGCGCTCGCCACCTATTGGCCGGAGGGGGCACAATGAGGCTCTTCCGTATCCTCCTTCTCCTCCTCGCCGGCCTCGGCGCCGCAGAGCCCGCCCTGGCGCGGGAGCCCTTGCTGATCGAGGGCAAGAAGACCCTGTTCCAGCGCGTGCTGTCCCGCCCCGGCGCGCAAGTGCTGGCCGATCCCGCCGCCGTCGAGGGCAAGGCCGCCGATGCCTTTACGGTCTATTACGTCTATGGCCGGAAGAACGCGGGTGGGCAGGATTTCGTCGAGGTCGGGCGCAACGCCCGGGGCGATACCGACGGTTACATCCGCGCCGACCAGACCATCGACTGGAAGCAGAGCCTGACGGTCGCCTTCGCCAGCCCCGCCGCGCGCCAGCGCGTGCTGTTCCTCAAGGACCAGAATGCGCTGGCCACGCTGATGGCCTCGCCCACGCGGGCGGCGGATGCCGAGGCGATGCGCGCGGCGGCGATCGGCGACCGCCTGCCGCCGGACAGTCCGGTGGCCGCGATCGAGCCGCCGACCTATGTCGATATCGCGAAGCAATTCTACCTGCTGCCCATCCTGTCCTCGAAACAGGTGCTGACCGACGACGGCTTTCCCCTGCGCCTGCTCGAGATCGCCTCGGTTCCCGCCGCGCCATCGGCGACGCCGCCGGCCGCCGTCGATCCCGCCGCGGCGCTGAAGGCTTTCAAGGTCGGCATCACCGTCGTCATCGACAATTCGACCTCGATGCAGCCGCAGATCGAGCGGACGCGGGAAGCGGTGCGCCGCATCCACGAGAAGCTGAAGGGCACGCCCTTCGCCGACAATATCCGCTTCGGCGTCGTCGGCTTCCGCGACAACGCCAAGGTGACGCCGGCCCTTCGCTATGTCTCGAAAGTCTTCTCGCCGCTCTCGCCCGATACGAAGCCCGAGGAGACCCTGGCTGCGCTCGACACGATGAAGGCGGCCGACGTTTCCAGCCCCAATTTCTACGAGGACAGTTTCGCCGGCATCAAGACGGCGATCGACCAGATGGATTGGGCGCCCTTCGGCGGGCGCTACATCGTGCTCATCACCGATGCCGGCAGCCGCGCCGGCAATGATCCCTTGAGCGAAACCCGCCTCGGCCCCGCCGAATTGAACCAGCTCGCCCGGCAGAAGGGCATCGCCACCTTCGCCCTGCATCTGCTGACCCCGGCGGGCGCGGGCGACCACGCCAGGGCCAAGGCGCAATATCAGGAACTCACCCGCTTTCCCGGCGCCGGCAGTCTTTACTACGGCGTCGAGGGCGGCACGGCGGAAGCTCTCGGCCATGTCGTCGACCAACTGGTCGACACGCTGATCGCGCAGGCGCAGGCGACGGTCGCGGCCGGCACCGCGCCGCCGCCTACGGCCCCGGCGGCGGGCACGGATATCGCCCGTCAGGGCGCCATCGTCGGCTATGCCATGCGCCTTGCCTATCTCGGCCGGGTCCAGGGCACGCGGGCGCCCGATGTCTTCCGCGCCTGGGCCGCCGACCGCGACACCAAGGACCCGACCCTGGCCGCGCTCGATGTCCGGGTCCTGCTGACCAAGAACCAGCTCTCGGACCTCGCCGGGGCGCTGAAGACCATTCTCGACAAGGGCGAGCAAAGCCGCCTGTCGCCGCAGGATTTCTTCGGCCAGCTGCGCTCCGCCGCCGCCGCGACCGCGCGCGATCCGTCGCGGGTCCGCGATATCGGCAATCTGGGCGATCTCCTCGGCGAATATCTGCAGGACCTGCCCTATCGCAGCCAGATTCTCGGCCTCGGCGAGGCGGAATGGCTGGCCATGGGGCCGTCCGCCCAGCGCGAATTGCTCGACACGATCGAGGCGAAACTCCGCCTCTATGCCGAATTCGATGCCAGTCCCAATCTCTGGGTCTCCTTCGGCCGGGGGCAAGCGGCGGGCGACAGCTATTACCCGGTGCCGCTGGAGGCCCTGCCGTAATGAGCCTGATGGAGGCGGCGGGCCTCGTCCGTCGCTGGCAGGCGGAAGGCCGGGCCTATGAGGTCGAGGTGGAGCGCCTGAGCATCGCGCCCGGCAGCCGCGTCGCCCTAACGGGGCCGTCGGGCGTCGGCAAGAGCACGCTGCTCGACCTTCTCGCCCTCGCCCTCGCCCCCGAGCGGGCAGGATGCTTCACCTTGAGCGCCGGGGGCGAGATGGTCGACCTCGCCGCGCTGTGGCACGCCGGCCGGCGCGAGGCGCTGGCGGCCCTCCGTGCCCGCTTCATCGGCTATGTGCCGCAGACCGGCGGGCTTTTGCCCTATCTGACGGTCGAGGGGAATATCGCCCTGACCCAGCGCCTGTCCGGCCGGCCGGACGCGGCCTGGCTGCGCGAGCTGGCCCGCCGTCTCGATATCGCCGAACTCCTGCCCCGCAAGCCGGAAAGCCTGTCGGTCGGCCAGCGCCAGCGTGTCGCCATCGCCCGGGCCCTCGCTCATCGCCCCGCCCTCGTGCTGGCGGACGAACCCACGGCCTCGGTCGATCCGACCCGGGCGGGTATCATCCTCGACCTGCTGGTGGAGGCCGGGGCGGCGGCGGGCTCCGCCCTCGTCATTGCGTCCCACGATATCGCCAGCCTCGCCGGCCGCATGGATCTGACCCTGACCCCCACGATCGAAACCGGGGAGGGCGGCACCAGGGCCGTGTTCCGGTCATGCTGAGCCTTCGCCTCGCCCTCGCCGACCTGTGGCACGAGAAGGGGCTCAGCGCCTGTTTCGTCATCGCTCTGGCGGCGATCCTCGCGCCGCTCCTCGTCCTGCTGGGCCTGAAGACCGGGGTGGTCGACAGTCTGCGCGCGGAGTTGCTGGCCGATCCGCACATGCGGGAAATCAATTCGCTGGGCAACCGCAGCCTCTCGGCCGAGGCGGTGGCCGAGATCGGCCGGCAGGAGGGGATCACCTTCATCGTGGCCCGCACCCGCCAGCTGGCGGCGACGGCGACCCTGGCGCGAGGCGACGGCGGCAACGCCCTGACCGCCGAACTGATGCCGACCGCGCCGGGCGACCCGC
>NZ_JBAQRT010000380.1:0-2830 GCF_049306435.1 Zavarzinia sp. | reverse complement strand
GGGGTCCGTCATGCTATCCGCCTTTTGTTTTTGACACTCCTGAGGCAGTGTTACTTGCAAGCGGAGCTACCGATAACAGCTTCCGTGGGGATTACGTCCATGGTGGGGTGCAGGGTTCGTCCAGGGTTCGATTCACGGTTTACAATGTCGATAATCCAAATGATACATTATCCTATGTCGTAAACTTCACAGTTTGTTATGTCGGCATTGGTGATGTAGTTATAAACACCCCTGAAATCTCCAATGCCTATCCAAACCCGGCTTCTGGTAACGTTAGTTTCGATTATAAGTTACCGGCTTCATCAAAAAATGCTGGAATAAAGGTCACAAACCTTCTCGGCACGGTTATTGAAGAGATAGCTCTTGAAAAAACTGAGGGAAAAGCTTCAATCAATGTTAGCAACCTCAAAAACGGAATCTACTTCTACTCTCTGATGATAAATAATTCTTCTACTACCACACGAAAATTCGTTGTTAAGCGTTAATTACTCAAAACTTGGACTACTTGGAATACTTGTTTAACTTAATGTAAAGAAAGCCCCGGCAGCACCGGGGCTTTTTTATGTGTGCCGTGCATGATTAATAACTTGAAGGTGAAAGTCCTTTATGGGGGTCTATAGTCGCCAACCATTAGCCAATAGCGAGGGTGTCAGCCGTGAGGCAGAATCTGAAGGAAGCTGGAGGCAAAACTCTGCCTTGAGGAATACGAACCACATCAGGCATTTCCAGTGGGATAAGATTGCATAACAAATCAAAGTCCAAAGACTATACAGATGTTGGAGTGTAAATGGGGCAAGGAGATGGAGTGAAAGTGATTAATCTTACCACGGGAGATCTCACGGACGTATGGAAACGGAGTATGAAATACGGTTGAAACAAGATTTATCGTGAGAAGTCAGCCGAAGCCATAGTAGGCAATTTCGACCAGTTGCTGAAGGGCTGAACCTTAATAAGTGAGTCAATGAAAGTTACCGGATGAAGGAAAGAGAGCAGAAAATCTTTGGAATACCAGAGACCTGTCCACCGAAGAATAGGACGGAATCCGAAGGCTACGTGGGAGGGCAGACCTTTATGTGGATAGCTGAAAATGATATCACAAACAAGAACCAAAGGGAATATGGACTGTTAGAGTTTATCTTATCCCCAAATAATCTTAATAAGGCCTACCTACAGGTATTGCGCAATAAAGGAGCAGGAGGGATAGACAAGATGCAAGTCGAATCTTTGAGAGATTATCTTGTCGAGCATAAAGATGAACTGATTACAGCCATATTAAAGGGGAATTACCGCCCAAAAGCAGTCAGAAGGGTAGAAATACCCAAAGAAAACGGGAAGAAACGCCAGTTGGGCATACCTACAGTTATAGACAGGGTATTCCAACAGGCAATAGCCCAGGTACTCACGCCCGTTTATGAGCGCCAGTTCTCACCGTTTAGTTATGGTTTCAGACCAAAGCGCGATGCCCATAAGGCATTACACCAATGCAAACGATACATTGACGAAGGTTATGTATTTGCCGTAGATATGGACTTAGAAAAGTTCTTCGACAGGGTTAATCATAGTAAGTTGATTGAGGTACTTTCACGTACGATAAAAGACGGACGTGTAATCTCACTCATACACAAATACCTGAATGCAAAAGTAAAGGTAGCAGATGAGTATGAAACCAATGAACAAGGTGTGCCACAAGGAGGGCCATTGAGTCCCCTTTTAGGCAACATCATGCTCAACGAACTGGACAAGGAACTAGACAAGAGAGGGCATAAGTACGTACGTTACGCCGATGACCTGCTAATCTTTTGCAAAAGTAAGAGGAGTGCCGAAAGGACAATGGGAAGCATTATTCCATTTATTGAGAATAGAATGTATCTTAAAGTTAACATGGAGAAAAGCAAAGCTGACAAAGTCAGCAATGTTAAATTCCTTGGTTACTCATTTTACCGGCCAAAAGGCATTTGCCGTTTTCGCATTCATCCATCTAGTACTGAAAAACTTAAGGGCAAGCTCAAAGAGTTAACTAGTAGGAGCAATGGGTGGGGCAACGAACGCAGAAAGGAAGCACTCAAACAGTTCATTACTGGATGGGTAAATTACTTCAGGTTGGCGGATATACAAAATCTATTAAGCAGAGTCGATGAATGGTTGCGTCGCAGAATCAGGATGGTTATCTGGAAACAATGGAAACATACGAAAACCAAAATGAGGAATCTCATGAAACTTGGTACAAATAAATCCAAGGCATGGGAATGGGCAAACACAAGGAAAGGCTATTGGCGTATTGCCGGCAGTTTTATTCTTAGTTCTACAATCACTAATGACAAACTTAATAGAGCGGGGTATATTTTCCTATGCGACTACTACTCTAAGGTTAGGTTTGTTTATTAAGGAACCGCCGTATACGAGAACCGTACGTACGGTGGTGTGAGAGGTCGGAAAATGAAATAGGAGGAAAACTATTTCATTTTCCTCCTACTCGATTATCAGATTTCCCGATTTACATTCTTGCCCGATTATTTATTTGCCGGATCAAAAAAACTCATAAAATCAATTATTTAAAACAAACTGTAATTCAGCGAAGCCGTTATGTATTGGCTCCATTTTACAGTTTTCTGCCTGTTTTCATCGTCAGGAACATTGTCACCTGTGAATTTTGTATCCTCCAGACTGAAATGTCCATTGAAATTCAGACTTAACCTCATTTTTTCGGAAATATAGTAATAAGCCGAAAAATCCGGTCCGGTGTACAAATAGAAGTCATTCTGAAGACCGGTTTTATCTTCTTTTGTAGTTCCTTGCTCTCTCTGATCAAATCCACCATTGAGTTCCCAGT
>NZ_JBAQRT010000379.1:0-2359 GCF_049306435.1 Zavarzinia sp. | reverse complement strand
GCAATCGACGGCGCGGCCGAAGCCGCCGCCCCGGTCGCGGAAATCGCGGCGCCGGCTCTTCCCGTCTACACGGGGTTCGCGGGCGAGATCGACGAGCTGCAGATTGCCAAAATCGCGCGGCCCGCGGGCTTCATCCGTCTGGCCGCCCTCGGCCAGGGCGGGGACAGCGCCAAGCTCCTGTCGCTCAGCATGGACGAGGAAACGACGACCTGGCTGACCGGTCATTTCGCGGTGATCGTGAAATCGGTCACCCTCGATGCCTGGGTGGTGATCGGCATTCTCGCGGTGATGGCGGTGATTTCCTGGGTCGTCGTCGCCGGCAAGATGTCCTACGTCGGCCGCCAGCAGAGGGCCAACAGCCGCTTCCTCGAAGCCTATGACCGGATCGCGGGCGACTTCTCCGTGCTCGAGGCCGGCAAGGCCGATGACGCCGGCACCATGGGCGGGCATCTGTCCAGGGCCGATCTGCGGCTGGTGCGGCATTCCGCGCTGTACCGGGTGTTCAACGCGGGCCTGCACGAAATCCACCGCCGCTTCGCCGGCGCGAAGCCGGGGGCGCGCTGGCTGAAGGCGGAATCGATCGCCGCCATCCGCGCCAGCCTCGACGCCACCCAGGTGCGCGAGCTTCAGAAGCTGAACCGCCAGATCGTGGTCCTGACCATCGCCATCTCGGGCGGGCCCTTCCTCGGCCTGCTCGGCACCGTGGTCGGCGTGATGATCACCTTCGCGGCGATCGCGGCTTCGGGCGACGTCAACGTGAACGCGATCGCGCCGGGCATCGCCGCCGCCCTGCTGGCCACCGTGGCCGGCCTCGCGGTCGCGATCCCCGCGCTCTTCGCCTATAATTACCTGAACTCGCGCATCAAGGATGCGTCGGCGGACATTCAGGTCTTCGTCGACGAATTCATCACTCGCCTCGCCGAATTCTATGCCTGGTCGCCCGAGACGCGGGTCGACGACACGCTCGCGGCGGAGTGACGGCGATGCAGGTCCAGGGCGACAACAAACCCTATGACGACATCAACATCACGCCGATGCTCGATCTCGCCTATGTGCTGCTGGTCATCTTCATCATCATGACGACGGCCAGCGTGCAGGGCATGAAGGTGAACCTGCCGCGTGCCAGCGCCCAGCCCAGCCTCGCGGAATCGAAGACCCAGGCGATCAGCTTGACCGCCGATGGCAAGATCTTCCTGAACACGACGCCGGTCGCCTCGCTCGACGACCTGAAGCAACGCCTGCTGTCGCAGAAGGCGCTGACCCCCGATTTCCCGGTGGTGATCAAGGGCGACGGCCTGTCGCAATATCAGGGCGTGATGGATGTCCTCGATCTTCTGGGCCAGGTCGGTGTCAGCCAGGTCGGCCTCGCCACCAAACCCCTGGTGAAGTGACCCGACATGGCGCGCGACGACGAGGATGATGACGGGCAGGGTTTCCTGCGGCGCAATGCCCCGGGCATCGTCGCGGGTGTCGTCGCCGTCGCCCTGTTCGCCGTCGCGGCGGTGCTGGTCGGCGGCGACAGCCAGCCGACGCGCAAGGTGTCCGAGCCGCAGGTGGTGCAGATCCTGACGCCCCCGTCTCCGCCGCCACCTCCGCCCCCGCCAGAGGAACCGCCCCCGCCCGAGGAACAGGTGGAGGAACAGCCCGAGATCGCCGAGCCCGAGATGAAGGAAGAGGCACCGAAGGAAGAGCCGGAAGAGGCGGAGCCGGAAGCGCCGGCCCCGGGACCGCTCGGCCTCGACCAGGAGGGCACCGGGCCGGGCGACAGTTTCGGTCTTTCGGGGCGGCCGGGGGGCGGCGGCCTGATTGGCGGCGGTGGCACGGGCGGCGGTGGAACCCGCTTCGGCTGGTATGCGGCCAAGGTCCAGAAAGAGATCGAGGCGGCGCTGCGCGACAATCGGAAAACGCGGAAGGCGACCATCGGCGGCCTGAAGGTCCAGATCTGGCTGGATGCCTCGGGCAGCGTCACGCGCGTGCGCCTCGGGGCCTCCAGCGGCGATGCCGAGGTCGACCGTATCATCGAGAACGAGATCCTGCGGGGGCGGCATTTCGATCCGCCGCCGTCCGACATGCCACAACCCATCCACATGCGCATCAAGGCGCTGCGGCCGGGCTGAAGCCATCCGAAGTGGGGACCCCATGTCCAAGAGTGAACGTAACGCCTTCCGTCTTGCCGCCCCGGCCCTTCTGGTCGCCGCCGGGCTGGTCGCCGCCTCGCCCGCGTGGGCGCAGGAGCCGGCGCCTTCGCCCAACGCGACGATCAATCTGATCAATCTCATGGTCAAGCGCGGCCTGATCACCAGGGCCGACGCCGATGGCCTGATCAAGCAGGCCGAGGCGGAAGCGAGCGCCGCCGCCC
>NZ_JBAQRT010000378.1:0-4218 GCF_049306435.1 Zavarzinia sp. | reverse complement strand
GCTGCCGGGCAGGGCCACCGCCGCCGGCAGGTCTCCCCGGGCGAGCGAACGCAGCCTCGCCTGAAGATCGTCGAACACCGGACGCGCCAAGGAAATCCCCGAATACTGCTGAACCTCCGGGCACAATGCGGCAATGCGATACCCGGATGCAACCCTTCAGGCCGCCCCTGATCGGGGCGGATTGTCCCTTCACCCCGATGTGACGAAGGCTCACGATCCCGCCCATGGTGCGGCGGGATGTCGCAATCAGTCTTGAAATGGTTTTATTTGTCGATTGACATAAGTTTGGTCGAGTGAGAAAAACAAACCATAAGGGAGACGGACATGGGTCAGGACTTGTTCAAGGGCAGAATTGCCGTGGTCACGGGGGCCGCTTCGGGGATCGGACAGGCCCTGGCGCGCGACTTCGCCCGGCGCGGCTGCACCCTGGCGATTTCCGACATCAATGCCGATCGCCTGGAAACCCTGGCCGGCGAGCTGCGCCGTCAGGGCGTGACGGTCCTGGCGCAGGCCATGGACGTCTCGGACCGCGAGGCCTTCTTCGCCTTCGCCGACAAGGTGGCCGCTGAACTGGGCGGCGCCGATTTCGTCGTCAACAATGCCGGCGTCGCGCTTGTCGGCTCGATCGACAGCCTGCCGATCGAACAGATCGAATGGTTGATGGGCATCAATTTCTGGGGTGTCGTCTATGGCACCAAGGCTTTCCTGCCCCGGATGCTGGCGAAGAAGTCAGGCTCGATCGTCAATATTTCCAGCGTCTTCGGCCTGATCGGCGTGCCTGGCCAGGGGGCTTACTGCGCGGCGAAATTCGCCGTTCGCGGCTTCACCGAAACCCTGCGCCAGGAAGTTCACGGCACGGGCGTTCACATCGGCTGCGTCCATCCCGGCGGCATCAAGACGAATATCGCCGCCTCGGCCCGGGTGGTGGAGTTGCCGGCCGGCGCCGAATCGGCGGAAGCGATCGCCAGGCGGTTCGAGGAAATCGCTCGCACGACGCCGGAGCAGGCCGCCGCCACCATCATCCGCGGGATCGAGCGGCACTCACCCCGGATTCTCATCGGCCCCGATGCCCGCGTCATTTCCGGGCTCTCGCGGCTGTTGCCGGTTGCTTACACGGCGCTGGTGCGGAAGGCCTTTGGGGGCCTTGCCGCCGGCGCCAAGGACAAGAACAGCAAAACCCCTGCAACCGTCCGGTCCTGAGGCGCAAGGCGCCGACCGGCAACGACAAGGAGACACATCATGAGCATGGTCGAAATCAAGCCGCGCAATATCAAGTTCGCCCTCGCCGGCGAGGACAAGCGCAACTGGTTCGGCGGCAACCCGGTCGCCACGGCGATGATGGACGGCGCCTCCGTCCTGTTCCCGATCGGCGAGACCTTCTTCATCCAGTCGGTCATCCATTTCCGCGACCGGATCAGCGATCCCAAGCTGCTGGCCGAAATCACCGGCTTCCAGCAGCAGGAAGGCATCCATTCGCGCGAACACCGCCGCTACAACAAGGCGGTCGAAGCCTTCGGCGGCAATATCGCCGCGCTTGAAGCCCGCCTGCAGCGCGAGATCGACATTCTCGACGAGAAGAAGGCCTCGCCCGAATATCGCCTGGCCCTGACCTGCGCCTTCGAGCATTTCACCGCGATGCTGGCGGAACATGTGCTCGAGCATCCGGAATTCCTGGAAAAGGCCGAGCCGGAATTCGCCCGCATCTGGTGCTGGCACGCGATCGAGGAAGCGGAACACAAGTCCGTCGCCTTCGACGTCTGGAACCAGGTGAAGCCCAAGGGCCTCAAGGGTTACCTGATGCGCGTGCGGGCGATGCTGAAGGCGACCTCGGTCTTCGTCGGCCAGAGCCGCTACAACGCCAAGGCCCTGATGCGCGCCCGTGGTTACGGCGGCATGCGCCACACGGTGTTCGGCATTCTCTACTTCTCGCTGATCAGCCCGGGCGTGTTGCTGCGCACGCTGCCCGATTACCTGTCCTACTTCAAGCCGGGCTACCACCCCTGGCAGAAGGACACGCGCCACCTGATCGAGAAATACAAGTCGGCCTACGAAGCCTGATCGACACAAGGGAGAACGAGGATGGGCAAGCTGGACATCACGCCGCGGAACCTGAAGTTCGCGCTGGCCGGCGACGACAAGCGCAACTGGTTCGCCGGCAATCCGGTGGCGACCGCGATCATGGACGGGTCGTCCATCCTCTTCCCCGTGGGCGAGACCTATTTCATCAATGCCGTGGTCCATTTCCGCGACCAGGTGACCGACCCCAAGCTTTTGGCGGAAATCACCGCCTTTCAGCAGCAGGAAGGCATCCATTCGCGGGAACACCGGCGCTACAACAATGCGATCAAGGCGTTCGGCGGCGATGTCGATGCCCTCGAGCAGCGCCTGCGCGACGAAATCGCCCGCTGGGACGACAGCCCGCTGTTCAAGCTGGCGGTGACCTGCGCCTTCGAGCATTTCACCGCGATCCTCGCCGACGATCTCCTGTCCCATCCCGATTTCATGAAGGGCGCGGATCCCGAATTCTCGCGCCTCTGGCACTGGCATGCGATCGAGGAAGCGGAGCACAAGTCCGTCGCCTATGACGTCTGGAACATCGTGAAGCCCAAGGGGCTTGCCGGCTACCGGATGCGGACGCGGGCCATGCGCCTCGCCACCCGGGTCTTCCTCGGCCAGGTGCATCACAACGCGGCCGAGTTGCTGAAGGCGCGGGGCGAGGCCAGGGGCTGGCGCAGCATCGCGGCCGCCGCCTGGTTCGGGTTGGTGAAGCCGGGCATCCTGCGCCGGACACTGGGCATCTATCTGTCCTACTACCGCCCGGGCTTCCACCCCTGGCAGCACGACAACCGCAAGGTCATCGAGACCTACAAGGCCGCTTACGAGGTCTGATTGGTCCCGCGCCCGGTCAGCAGCCGGTGGGCGAGGAGGCCCGCCAGGCTGAGGCCGGCGATGGTAAAGCCCATGGGCGCCGCCGTGCCATTGTCGAACAGGCCGACGAAGGCGCCGCCCAGGGCCCCCAGCCCGAACTGAAGCACCCCGATCAGGGCCGAGGCGATGCCGGCGTTGGCGCCGGCCCGCGACATGGCCGCCGCCGCCGCGTTGGCCGAAACGAAGCCAAGGCTGGCGATACAGGCGAAGAGCGGCACCAGCACGAACACGAGCTGCGCCGGCTGGACCAGGGTGACGCCGGCCAGGGCGACCGCGGCCAGCGCCTGCGCGACCATCACCACCGCCAGGATTTGCCGCCCGGAATAATGCCGCAGCAGCCGCATGTTGATCTGGCTGGTGGCGATGAGGCCGAGGGCATTGAGGCCGAACAGCAGCCCGTAAGCCTGCGGGCTGACGCCATAAAGCGTGATGAAGACGAAGGGCGAGCCGGTGATATAGGCGAACATGCCCGCCATCAGGAAACCGCTCGACAGGGAAAAGCCCATGAACACGGGGTCCGCCAGCAGCCGGCCATAGGCGTGAAGGATACGGGCGAGGCCACCGCGCTGGCGCTGTTCGGCCGGCAGGGTTTCGGGCAGGGCGAAGAAGACGGCGCCAAGGCAGGCGGCACCGAAGGTGGCCAGCGCGGCGAAGATCCAGCGCCAGTCGGCGATCGCCAGCAGCTGCCCGCCCAGCATCGGGGCGAGAATGGGCGCGAGGCCCATGACCAGCATCAGCAGGGAAAAGACCCGCGCCGAATCCCGCTCGTCGAACAGGTCGCGCACCATGGCGCGGGCGATCACGATACCGGCGCAGCCGCCCAGGGCCTGGACGAAGCGCAGCACGCTCAGGGTCTCGATATCGGGCGCGAAGATCGCGGCGATCGAGGCGGCGACATAGACCAGAATACCGCCCACCATGGGCAGGCGCCGGCCCAGCCGGTCGGACAGCGGGCCATGCACCGACTGGCCGATGGCAAGGCCGATGAAGAAGGCCGCCAGCGTGCCCTGCACCGCGCCGGCGCTGGCGCCGAAATGCGTCTCCAGCGCCGGGAAGGCGGGCAGATACATGTCGATGGACAGCGGCGCGAAGGCGGTCAGCGATCCAAGGATCACGATGAGGCCGAGGCGGCCGGGCTTGGTCGGGGTCGGGTTTGCGGTCATGGCGCGACTTTAACGATTCTCATCGCGGCCAACCCGCGCAACCTCGGGCATGGGGCCATGCGGCGGCCTAGCCCGTCCAGCGGATGCGGTTGCCGCCCAGCGCGGCGGCGTGGGCGAGGGCCTGTTC
>NZ_JBAQRT010000377.1:0-1779 GCF_049306435.1 Zavarzinia sp. | reverse complement strand
GCACCCGCGTCGTCCTGATCTTTCACCCGAAGGCCCCGCTGGCACAGGCCTATGCCTGCGCGCCGGCCGCCGTCCTCGCCGCGAACGCGGACTCGCCGGATGCCGGCGGCGCCACCTTCTCGGTCCTCGCCTCGCTGTGCCAGGGCCGGCGCCTGGTTTCCACCGCCATGGTCTCGGGTCCGGCCCCGACCTCGCTCGCGGACCCGGCTTACGGCGAAATCATCGGTCAGGCGCTGGTCGAAATCCTGCCCCTGACCCTGCCGCGCGAGGTTCCGTCACTGCCCTGAGGGGCGCGGCGGACCTGCAACATATGGCCGCGCGCATGGCCGGCCTGCCTGCCCGGCGGTTGACTTGACGGCTCAATCGGCTATCGTCGCCCGTGCTGGATATTGTGCAATGCAGCGAAACAAGGCCGGAAACGGCCGGGCATGTCCGATGGTCGGGCGGCTGCCGCACACGAGAAGCGGATAACGGGTCAATGAGTTTTGAACAACTGGGCCTCAGCGCCGAGGTGCTGAAGGCGGTGTCCGAGGCCGGATATTCCGAGCCCACGCCGATTCAGGCCCAGGCCATCCCCCAGGTGCTGCAAGGACGGGACGTTCTGGGCACGGCCCAGACCGGCACCGGCAAGACGGCCTCCTTCACCCTGCCGATGATCGACATTCTGGCCGCCGGGCGCCCCAAGGCCCGTATGCCCCGCTCCCTGATCCTGGAGCCGACCCGCGAACTGGCCGCCCAGGTCGCCGAGAATTTCGAGAAATACGGCAAGTACCACAAGCTCTCGATGGCGCTGCTGATCGGCGGCACCTCGATGGATGACCAGACCAAGAAGCTCGACCGCGGCGTCGACGTGCTGATCGCCACCCCCGGCCGCCTGCTCGATCACTACGAGCGTGGCCGCATCATGATGCAGGGCATCAAGGTCCTCGTGGTCGACGAAGCCGACCGCATGCTGGACATGGGCTTCATTCCCGATCTCGAGCGGATCTGCAGCCTGCTGCCGGGCAACCGCCAGACGCTGTTCTTCTCGGCGACCATGCTGCCGGAAGTGAAGCGTCTCGCCGACAAGTTCCTGACCGATCCGGTTGAAATCTCCGTCGCCCGGGCCTCCTCGACCGCGACCACGATCATCCAGGCCATCGCGGTCGTCGACGAGATGGACAAGCGCGAAGCCCTGCGCAGCCTGTTGCGCTCGGAAACCGTGCGCAACGCCATCATCTTCTGCAACCGCAAGCGCGATGTCGACATCGTCGGCAAGTCGCTGGTCAAGCACGGCTTCAACGCCGCCGCCCTTCATGGCGACATGGCGCAGAGCGAGCGCAACGCCGTGCTGGAGCGCTTCCGCGCCGGTGAAGTGCCGATCCTCGTCGCCTCCGATGTCGCCGCCCGCGGCCTCGACGTCGCCGAGATCAGCCATGTCTTCAATTTCGACGTGCCGATCCATGCCGAGGATTACGTCCACCGCATCGGTCGTACCGGCCGCGCCGGCCGTGAAGGCAAGTCCTACACGCTGGCCAGCCCCTATGACACCAAGTTCGTCAAGGCGATCGAAGAGCTGATCAAGCAGCCGATCCCGCGCCTGAACGTCGAGGGCATCACCCCTTGCGAACTGCTGTCGGATTCGGAAGCCAAGGCGCACAAGCGTGGCCGCGGCAAGCCGTCCGCCACGGTGAAGAGCGTGAAGCTCACCAAGGGTCGTGGCAAGGCCAAGACCGAAGCCGCCCCGGACGAAATCGAGGCCGTCGCGGCCCCGGTGATCGAGGAGGAGCGGAGCCGCCC
>NZ_JBAQRT010000376.1:0-1786 GCF_049306435.1 Zavarzinia sp. | reverse complement strand
CCCGAACCGGCGCGGCGCCCCGTGGCGCCCGGCTTGCCGGCGGCCGCCTTGGCCGCCGCCTTCTCGTCGAACAGCGATGCCAGCTGTTCCATCATGGCGCCGCCCAGCTGTTCCGCCTCGACGATGGTGACGGCGCGGCGGTAGTAACGGGTGACGTCATGGCCGATGCCGATGGCGATCAGCTCGACCGGCGAACGGGTCTCGATCCATTCGATCACCTGGCGCAGGTGTTTTTCGAGATAGGAGCCGGAATTGACCGACAGGGTGCTGTCGTCGACCGGCGCCCCGTCCGAGATCACCATCAGGATGCGGCGTTGTTCCGGACGCGCCAGCAGGCGGTTATGGGCCCAGAGCAGGGCCTCGCCGTCGATGTTCTCCTTGAGCAGGCCCTCGCGCATCATCAGGCCAAGGTTCTTGCGCGCGCGCCGCCAGGGCGCGTCGGCATTCTTGTAGACGATGTGACGCAGGTCGTTCAGCCGGCCGGGGGCGGCGGGCTTGCCTTCCTTCAGCCAGCGCTCGCGCGATTGCCCGCCCTTCCACGCCCGCGTGGTGAAGCCCAGGATCTCGACCTTGACCGCGCAGCGCTCCAGCGTCCGGGCGAGAATATCGGCGCAGGTCGCGGCGACCGTGATCGGGCGACCGCGCATCGAGCCTGAATTGTCGATCAGCAGGGAAACGACCGTGTCGCGGAAGGTCGTGTCATGTTCCTGCTTGAAGGTCAGCGGATGCATGGGATCGGTGACGACGCGGGACAGCCGCGCGGCATCGAGCAGGCCTTCCTCGAGATCGAATTCCCAGCTGCGGTTCTGCTTGGCCATCAGGCGGCGCTGCAGCCGGTTGGCCAGTTTCGAGACGACGCCCTGCAGGGCCTGCAGCTGCTGGTCGAGATAGGCGCGCAGGCGCGTCATCTCGTCGGCATCGCACAGCTCCTCGGCCTCGACCACCTCGTCGAATTCGGTCGTGAAGGCGCGGTAGGGCGGCTCGCCCGGGGTCTGTTCGATCGGGGTGTTGGGACGCCAGGGCCGGGTGGCCTCGGTCGAATCCTCGCCCTCGGCGCTGTCGAGATCTTCGTCGCTGTCGACCTGGACCGAGGTTTCCGTCGAATCATCGTCGCTCGCCTCGTCGGATTCAACCATTTCCGTGGTCGAGCCTTCGGGGGCGGCGCCTTCGCCCTGGCTGTCGTCGCTTTCGCCCTCGTCCTGTTCCTCGTCGTCGCTGTCGTCGTTCTTTTCCTGGTCGTCCTCGTCGGCGCCCATGTCTTCCGACAGGCCGAGGTCGGCGATCAGTTTCCGCGACATGCGGGAAAAGGCGGCCTGGTCGTCGATCACGCCGGCCAGACGCTCGATGTCGCCCGCGGCCTTTTCCTGGACCCAGTCGCGCCAAAGCTCGACGATCTTGCTGCCCGAATCCGGCGGCGGGGCGCCGGTCAGACGCTCCCGCACCATCAGGGCGACGGCTTCCGACAGGGGGGCATCGGCGCGATCCACGACGCGCGAATAGCCGCGCGCCTTGCAGCGCTCGTCGACCATCGTATCGAGGTTGCTGGCGACGCCGACCATGTCGTTGGCGCCGATCGCCTCGCAGCGCGCCTGTTCGACCGCGTCGAAGACGGCGCGGGCGGTCGAGCCTTCGGGCAGATACTGGCCGTGCAGCTTGTCGTCGTGGTGGCGCAGGCGCAGCGCGGCGGAATCCGCCTGACCGCGCACCACGGCGATTTCCGTTGGATTCATTTCGCGCGAGGGCTGCGGCAGGCGCAGCGCGGCGCCCGGGGCGGCGCCGGCCGCGC
>NZ_JBAQRT010000375.1:0-20365 GCF_049306435.1 Zavarzinia sp. | reverse complement strand
CCAAAGCCCGGCGCGCGGATGCGCGGCGGCGGCGCGCCCGCCTCGCGCAAGGCCCGGCGCATGAAGCGGCACTTGCGATGAAGCCGGGACAGCGCGGTTTCATGGTCGATGGCGATGCGTGTCATCGTGCGATCCCCCGCCCCATCCGGCGCTCGATCGCAAGCTGCAGCATCGGCACCAGGGCGGCAAAGAAAATCGCGAGGCCGGCGAGGCTCGCCATGCCGGTCAGGCGGCCGGCCGCGTCGCTGGTCAGCAGCAGGCTGGAGATCCCCGCCCCGGCCGAGGCCGCCAGATGCTGCACGGCCGTGGACAGCGACATGAACCCCGCCCGCTCGGTCGGCGAAGGCACCCGCGACATCAGGGTCTGGGTGCCGACATTGCGGGCCGACATCGCCAGCATGAACAGCGGAAACAGCACTAGCAGCGGCAAGGGCGGTGGCACCAGAACGAAAGCCCCGAACATCAGGAGCGAGAGCAGCAGCGTCGCCGCGCCGTTGATCGGCGCGGTGCCGAAACGGTCGACCATCCGCCCGGTCACCCTCATGCCGACAAGACTGAGCGCCCCGCCGATCATATAGAGCAGGCCCATGTCTTCCCTGGGGAAATCCAGGTTGAACTGGAGATAGGCCGTGGTCGCCGGCAGCACGAGGAAGGCCTGCATGTTGGCGCAGCCAACCGCCGCAAGGGCCAGCGCCGTGTTCGGCCGGCGGAGGAAAACAAGCCGCGCCATCGAGCCGCCACCCTGTCGGCGCCCGGACGGCAGGGCGAGACGAACGACAAGCGCGATCCCGATGATGGCGCCGCCGACAACGAGGAAAGGCAGGCGCCAGCCGCCCAGCCGGGCCAGTTCCAGCCCCGCGGGCACGCCGACGACGGCGGCGATGGCGAAACCGCCCATGACGATGCCCAGCGCCCGGCCCCGTCTCTCCTCCGGAATCTTGTCGGCGATCACCGACAGGGCAAGCGCGGTCGATGGCCCGCCGAACAGGCCCGCGATCACCCGCGCCAGCACCAGCGTGCCAAGATCGACGGCGAAACTGGCGGCGATCGTGCCGAGGCCAAGCCCCGCGAGGCAGACCATGAGCGCGCTGCGCCGCTCGAAGCGGTCGAGCACCAGGGCGCCAATGAGGCCGGACAGGCAACCGGCGACCGTATAGGCCCCGGCGACAAGGCCAAGATGCGCGGGATCGATGCCAAGGCCCCGGGCGAAATCCGGCCCGAGCGGCATCACCATCATGAAATCGAGAATATTGACGAACTGGATCGCCGTGACGATGGCGATCACGCGTCTCTCCGTTGCGACCGCCGCCACGCCTTCCTCCCCGCTCGGGTTATGTCTCCCGCGTTATCGGCCTTTGTGGCATGGCGCGGCGGGGAAGGCGATCATCAAAGCACGATCAGCAGCACGGCCGCGACAAGGGCGATCCCGGCCCCGATCAGGCGCGGGCGCGGGTCCGGGACGCGGGGCTGCAGCAGCGCCTCGTTCGGCGCGACCGGATTGTAATGAACATCGACCACCGTGCCGGATGGAAAGCGCGACAGGAATTGCACCGCCTCGTCCTCGCGCTCGAACAGGATGTTCTGATTGGAAATGCGGCTGCCGATATGGTCGGCGCCGCCCGCGCTGTAGCGATAGGCGATCGTCGGCATATGCATCAGCCGCGCGGCATGGCGATGGACCCTTCGTTCGGCGTCGAGGCCGGTCACGGCAACGGTGCCCTTGACCACGGGCCAGGTCAGCATGGCACGGCAGCGCGCGCGCTCGGCGAAGGCCATGGCGGCCAGAACCGCCGCGATGACGACCAGAATGCCCGCCAGTCCATAGCTCAGCCCGTCCGCCATGCCGTCGTCCCGATTCCCGTTGCCGGCGCAGTTTCGCGCGGGGTCCGGTCGGCATCAACCCGTCATGTGGACAGGACATGGCACATGCCGAAGATGCACAGTTTTCGGGCAGTCGGGCTTCGGCCACCATCCGCGCCTCCCGAGCCATGAAGGGCCCGCCCCGATGACGATCGCCCAGCCCGCCCTCGCCCCCGCGCCTTCGTCCGTGGTCGGCGGCTATGCCTTCGCCCTTCTGGGCGTGGCGATCTGGGCCGGCTGGACCGTGGTGACCCGCATGGACATGCGCGGCACCATGGCGATCACCGATCTGGTCGCGCTGCGTTTCGCCACCGCCGGGCTTCTGCTGCTGCCCGTGTTGCTGCGCCGGGGCCTGCCGCTGAAACGCCTTGGCGTTCGCGGCGTGCTGGCGCTGGCGGGCACCGCCGGGGCACCCTATGTCCTGCTGGCCGGGGGCGGCCATGCCTTCGCCCCGGTGTCCCATTCGGGCGTGCTGATCTGTTGCGGCGTGCCGCTGGCGACCGCCCTGCTCGCCCGCCTGTTCCTGGGCGAGCGCTTCAGCCGGCCCCGGTTGATCGGCTATGGCCTCATCCTCGCCGCCGCCGCGATCCTGATGCTCGAGGCGGTGCTCGGCGCCGGGCTTGGCCCCCTTGTGCTGCTGGGCGATGTCATGTTCATGGCCGGCGCCCTGCTGTGGGCGAGCTATACCGTGCTGGTCCGCCACTACGGCCTCGATCCGCTGCATTCGACGGCGATCGTCGCCACCGTCTCGGCCGCCTTCTATCTGCCGGTCTATGCCCTGTTCCTCGACCCGGGCATCGCCAGCCTGTCCTGGGGCACCATCGCCATCGAAGCCGGGTTTCAGGGCGTTCTGACCTCCATCGTCTCGCTGCTCGCCTTCTCGATCGCGATCGGCCGCATCGGGGCATCGGGCACCTCGGCCCTCACCGCGCTGGTGCCGGCCGCCGCCGCCCTGCTGGCGATTCCGGTGCTCGACGAATGGCCGAGTTTCGTGCAGGTCATCGGCATCCTGACCGGCACCCTGGGCGTCGCGCTGGCGAGCGGGGCGATCGTCCCGCCGGGACAGACGCGGCCGTGAGCGGACTTCTGCTGCCCGCCAGTCAGGGCTTCCTGCTCGGTGCCAGCCTGATCGTCGCCATCGGCGCGCAGAATGCCTATGTCCTGCGCCTTGGCCTGATGCGGCGCCATGTCTTCGCCATCTCGACCCTGTGCTTCCTGTCGGACGCCCTGCTGATCGGGGCCGGTGTCGGCGGCCTTGGCTCGATCATTCAGGGGATGCCGGCGCTGCTGTTCTGGATCACGCTGGCGGGGGCCGGGTTCCTGACCGTCTATGGCCTGATCGCCTTCCGCCGGGCCTTGCGGCCAGCGGGCCTGCAGGCGTCGGGCGGCGATGTGGGCAGTCTCGGCGCGGTGCTGGCGACCGGCGCCGCCCTCACCTTCCTCAACCCCCATGTCTATCTGGACACGGTGGTGCTGCTGGGCAGCCTGTCGGCCCGTTTCGAGGGCGAGGGCCGCCTGGCCTATGGTCTTGGCGCCGCGCTCGCTTCCGGTGTCTGGTTCTATGGCCTCGGCTTCGGCTCGCGGCTGCTGGCGCCTTTGTTCGCCCGGCCCATGGCCTGGCGCGTGCTCGACAGCCTGATCGCCCTCGTCATGTGGTCGATCGCCTTTGGCCTTGTCCTGTCGCTCTGAGCCTCAGGCGCGGGCAAGACCCGCGATGACGAAACCGGCCAGCGTCTCCAGCACCTTTTCCTTCGAAAGATTGCTGCGCTCGGCGTGATAGGCCGCCTGCTCGACAAGACCGAGCAACGAATGGGCGATCAGTTCGGCATCGAGGTCGGCGCGGATTTCCCCCGCGTCCATGCCTTCCCGCAGGGCGGCCCCGGTCAGTTTGGCGAGGCGGTCGCGCGGACGGATGGTCGGCACTTCGGGACCGGGATCGATGATCGACAAATCCATCAGCGCGGCCGCGATCACCTTGCGCTCCCCCTCCTCGAAGGCGAGGGCGGCCTTCAGGGTGTTGAGAATGCGGATATTCCACGGCTCCGGCCCGGTCAGCGGACCGATGATCGCGGCTTCGATCTCGGCGCAGGCTTCCTCGGCGAAGGCGAGGAAGATGTCCCGCTTGTCGGCGAAATGCAGATAGAAGGTGCCATTGCCGACCTCGGCCTCGCGGGCGATGTCCTGCGGCCGCGTGGCGTGATAGCCCCGCTCGACAAAGAGTTTCCGGGCCGCGGCCAGCAGGCGGCGGCGGCTTTCCTGACGGCGACGGGCGCCACGCGCCCCGGAGGCCTGATCTTCAGCGATATCAACCATGGCGGCATTTGGGGCCAGACATGACAACATGTCAATCAGACGAAGGCAGGCCTTTGGCAGACGAAGGCCGGCTTTTGGTCAGGCTTCGGCCCCCATGGCGGCGGCAAGGCGAAAGGGCCCGGCGTTGCCGCCGGGCCCTTCCTTGGTCGGTGTCGGATGGCTGATCAGTTGCCGACGATGCCGCCGTCGGTGCGACGCACGGCCACCAGGGCCGGACGCGCTTCGGCGCCATACGGGAAGGTGCTGGCGCGGCCTTCGCCGGGGTGCTGGATGTTGCAGAAGAAGGTCGTGTTGTCGAGCGAGAACAGCGGACCGCAGATCTCCGCGCCGGCAGGGCCGACGAGGAAGCGCTTCACGCGGACCTTGCCGTTACCGGCGACTTCCGTGCACAGCACCTGATCGTTGCAGGGATAGCTGTTCGGATTGCCGTCGGTCGAGATCCACAGCAGGCCGCGCTTGTCGAAGGCGACATTGTCCGGCGAGCCGAAACGATCGCCGAAGAACGTGTCCTTCACGTCGCCGACCGCGCCGGTCGCGGCTTTCGGGTCACCGGCCAGGAGATAGATGTTCCAGGCGAAGGTGGTCGAGGTGTGGTCGTTGCCGGTCTCGTTGATCTGGACGATGTGGCCCGTGCGGTTGTTGGCGCGCGGGTTGGCGGCATCGATCGCGCCCGAACGGACGGTGCCGGTCGGACGGTTGGCCGAGCCACCGCGGTTGCTGTTGTTGGTGCAGGCGATGAAGACCTTGCCCGTGCCGGCGAAGGTCACCGGATCGCAAGGCGCCTCGACGTCTTCCGGACGGTCCATCGGGGTCGCGCCGACCGCGTCACCGGCTTCGCGGGTGCGCAGGCAGATGTCGGCCTGATCGTCGAAGGCGCCGGCCGCGACGGTGTTCAGGTTGTCGATGGTCAGCGGCAGCCATTCGCCGGTGCCGTTGGCGTTGAACTTCGCGACATAGAGCGTGCCCGAGGACAGCAGCGAGAAGTGGCTCTTCGCGCGGGGGCTGGTCGAGTCGTAGGTGCCGTCGGTCACGAACTTGTAGACATAGTCGAAGCGTTCGTCGTCGCCGGAATAGACCACGACCTTACCCTTGGTCTGGGCTTCCGGATACTGCACGACGACCGTGGCGCATTCATGCTTGAAGCGGCCGATCGCGGTGTGCTTCACCGGGCGACGGGTCGGATCATAGGGATCGACCTCGACCACCCAGCCGAACTTGAAGCCCTCGTTGGGGTTCTTCGTCAGGTCGAAACGGTCGTGGAACTTCTCCCAGCGACGCTCGGAAGCGCCGTTGGTCATGCCGAGGATGCGGAAATTGTCCTTGGTGCGGCCGGCCGGCACGCCGCTGGCGTTGGCGAAATACTGGTTGAAGTTCTCTTCGGCCGACAGATAGGTGCCCCAGGGCGTGAAGCCGCCGGCGCAGTTGTTCAGCGTGCCGACGACGGCGCCCGCGAGACGCGGATCATCCTTGGCCGGGCCATCGACCGTGAAGCGGGTGGTGCCGGTGACGCGGCGGGCGACCAGGGCGCCTTCGGCGGTGTCGCCGACGCGCA
Source organism: Zavarzinia sp. (assembly GCF_049306435.1). Lineage (NCBI taxonomy): Bacteria > Pseudomonadati > Pseudomonadota > Alphaproteobacteria > Rhodospirillales > Zavarziniaceae > Zavarzinia > Zavarzinia sp. Next base: position 14,640 of record NZ_JBAQRT010000375.1, on the reverse strand, counting down.
TGGCCTTGTCATGCACCCAGGTGTCGCCGACGAGACGGATGCCGGCGATGGTGATGCCATGGGCCGCGAGCTCGACGTCGACATGGTTGCGGCTGGGATTGCCGGCCTTGTACCCCGGGAACATCGACGTCGGGTCAGTGTATTCCTGGTTGAACACCGCGATCTGGGCGGCGACCGAAGCGGGCGAGCCGAACGGATTGGCGAACATCGCCAGCATGTCGTGGTTATAGCCCACGCGGCGGTTCTGTTCAGCGGTGGTCAGGTTGCCGCCATTGATCTCGCCGGCGCCATGGCCCCAGGCGGCGTCGCCCTCGAACAGCGCATCGCCCCACGGCAGCAGGGCGTCGAACTTGTAGCCCGGCGGCACCGTCACGGTATCGGCGGTGGTCTCGGCGACGGTGGTGAAGCCGGTCGCGGCCTGGGCTTCGGACGGAACGCCGAAGGTGATCACGGAGGTGGCGGCGGCGGTCGCGGCGACGGCACCGGCGCCGACCAGGAAGCCGCGGCGGCTCAGCTGGGCGTCGACCAGACCCTCGAAGGTATTCTCGGAAGACAGGCTGCGCTTGCGCAGGTCCTCGGCTTCGAAATCAGACATTTGAAATCCCCTCGTCATGCGGCCCCGGCAGGAGGCCGTCATTGGCGATCGGGATTACAAATTCAAACGGCTACAATTCCGCGACAGATCGGAAAATCTCTTATGAAGACGGTGGCGGCGGGGCCGTCAGGCCACCGGATACCTCGCCGATCAGGGTTTCTTCGAGGGCCAGTGACAACCACCGGCCGAGACGGGCGACATTGCGGCTGTCCCGCGCCGCCGCCGGGGTGCGCAGGACATAGGCGCCGAAGCGGATGTCGGTCGCCATCACCTCGACCAGCCGGCCGGCGGCAAGGTCGTCGCCGACCAGCAGGATATTGCCAAGGGCGATGCCCTGGCCCTGCAACGCGGCCTCGATCGCGGCGTCGGCGTGCCACAGCCGGGGACCATGCAGCGGCGGCACCGGGTCGAGGCCGGCGCGGTCCAGCCACAGGTGCCACTGTTCCCGGCTTTCCTCGTGAATGAGCGGGGCGGCGGCGATGTCGCGCGGATGCAGGAAGGGGCCGCGCCGGGACACGAAAGTCGGGCTGGCGACCGGAAAGAAGCGGGGTTCCGCCAGCACGGTCTCGGTGGCGCCCGCCACCGGCCGGGGGTTGAAGGCGATTTCGGCATCGGCCTCGCCCTTCGCGAAATCGGGGCTGCGGTCGGTCGGCTGCAGGATGATCTCGACCCCCGGCAAGGCGGCTTCCAGGGCCGCCAGGCGCCGCGCCAGCCAGCGAACGGCAAGACCGGGGGCGCAGAAGATGCGCATTTCGCCCGCGCCGCCCCGGGGCGACAGATCCTCGGTCGCGGCCGCGATCATATCGAAGGCGCTCGCGATCCGCTCGTGGTAGCGCCGCCCCTCGGCGGTCAGCACGATGCCCCGGCCCTCGCGCTCGATCAGGCGAACGCCGGCCCAGGCTTCGAGATTCTGCAGGTGCCGGCTGATCACGGTGTGGCTGACGTTCAGATCCTCGCCCGCGCGGCGCGTCCCGCCCAGACGGGCGACGGCCTCGAAGGCACGCAGGGCGACGAGCGGCGGCAGACGACGGGACAAGGACAGCTTCCGGCAATGATCCCGGCAATCTAGCGCGGTCGGGCTGCTTCGGCACCTCGATTTCAGATACCCGCCCCCTGTTGCAGGGCTGCCGCAGAGTCGATTCATTTCGATCGGCGTCGTTGACCCATCTGGACAAATTTCCGCAACTGCGTCGGAAATGTGGCGGTGCGTCAGCCCGTGCCGGTACAGGGGTGCCGGGGCACGCCCAAGAATGAGGGACTTCGCCTCCCGCCCGAGGCGCCGCAGTTGTCGCGCCATGCGACTAGGCCGGATGGCCGCGACCGGATGGCCGGTGCGGCGATACGGTCGTCCCGCTCCGCCTTTGTCCCCGTTCAGCCTTCAGTTTTTCACGACCCCGCCAAGCGGTGCCCATGCGCCGGTTGCATGCGGCCCGTGCGATCAGGAAGGCCGATCGGTTGCAGTGGCGAAGGAACCGGGGGCCATGGCCATGGGTTCATGCACTGACGCAGTTCCGGGTCACAAACAGATGCGCAAAATAGCCGTCAATATCGCTGTACTTCTTGTCGTGCTGGCCGCCCACGCGGGCGCCTGGGCATGGCTGAACCGTTCCACCGACATGGTCGACTGGGAGGGTTCGATTCAGGCTCTGTCCTTCGACCCGCACCGGGCCGACCAGAACCCTAACGAAGGGAACAACCCTTCTCCTGCGCAGATCGATGAAGATCTCGCCACCGTCGCCACGGTGGCGCAGGGCATCCGTACCTATTCGACCCTGAACGGCCAGGAAGAGATTCCGACCATGGCCGCCCGCCATGGCCTCTTCGTCATCGCCGGTGCCTGGCTCGACAAGCGCCAGGACAGCAACCAGCAGGAAATCGCCGGCCTGGTGCGCATGGCGAACGACAACGCCAACGTCAAGCGCCTGATGGTCGGCAACGAGGCGGTGCTGCGCGGCGACCTGACGGTGCCCGAGCTGATCCGCATCATCAAGGACGTGAAGCGCCAGGTCGACCAGCCGGTCTCGACCGCCGAGCCGTGGCATGTCTGGCTCGATCACCCCGAGCTTGTCGAGGCGACCGACTATATCGCCGTCCATCTGCTGCCCTATTGGGAAGGCGTGCCGGCCGATCAGTCGCTGGACTATATCGCCCGCCGCTACGACCAGATCGCCCGTGCCTATCCCGGCAAGAAGATCGTCATTTCCGAAATCGGCTGGCCGTCGGATGGCCGCATGCGCGACGGCGCGACCCCCAGCCTCGACAATGAAGCCGATTTCATCCGCAACTTCCTGACGCTGGCCCGCGCCCGTGGCTGGGACTATTCGATCATGGAAGCCTTCGACCAGCCGTGGAAGCGGCAGATCGAAGGGGCCGTCGGCGCCTATTGGGGCATTTTCGACGCCTATCGCGAGCCGAAGTTCCCCCTGTCGGGCGAAGTGACCGCGGTGAAGGACTGGTCGCTGCTGGCGCTGATCGCCGCCGCCATCGCCCTTGGCCCGCTCGGCTACTTCCTGGCGAAGTCGAACAACCTGAAGCCCCAGGGCAAGCTGCTGTTCGGCGGCCTGATCCTGGTCGCCGCCAACCTGATGGTCTGGACCGTCCATTACGGCACCACCCAGTATCTGAACCTGCCGATGATCGCGGTCTGGTCGGTACTCTCCTTCGGCATGCTGTTCCTGCTGACCCTGATCCTGGCCGAAGGCTTCGAGATGTCGGAGGGCCTGTTCGCGCGGGCGCAGAAGCGGCATTTCACGCCCTATCGCCTGCCCGCCGCCACCGAGCGCGAGCGTCACTGGCCCAAGGTCTCGCTGCATCTGCCGATCTGCAACGAGCCGGCCGAGATGGTGCGCCGTACCCTCGACAGCCTGGCCAGGCTCGACTACCCGAATCTCGAAGTCCTGATCATCGACAACAACACCAAGGACCCCGCGATCTGGCAGCCGGTGCAGGCCTATTGCGAACTGCTGGGCGACCGTTTCCGCTTCTTCCACCTCGAGGTCTGCAAGGGCTTCAAGGCCGGCGCGCTCAACTACGCCATGGGCCAGACCGCGCCGGACGCCGAAGTCGTCGGCGTCATCGACAGCGACTATCTGGTCGAACCCGACTGGCTGAAATCGACCATCCCCTATTTCGACGAGGAAAAGGTCGGCTTCGTGCAGGCGCCGCAGGACCATTACGACTGGGCCGGCAACGCCTTCAAGGAAATGATCAACTGGGAATATGCCGGCTTCTTCCACATCGGCATGTCGATCCGCAACGAGCGCGACGCCATCATCCAGCACGGCACCATGACCCTGGTGCGGCGGAAAGCCATGGAAGCGGTTGGCAACTGGTCGACCTGGACCATCTGCGAAGACGCGGAGATGGGCCTGAAGCTGATGAACGAAGGCTGGAAGTCGGTCTATATCAACCACCGCTTCGGCCGGGGCGTGACGCCCGACAGTTTCGCCTCCTATCGCGGCCAGCGCTTCCGCTGGGCCTTCGGCGCGATGCAGATCCTGCGCGGCCGCGCCTCCTGGCTGAACCCCTTCAGGAAGACCGGCCTGACCCTGGCCCAGAAGTATCACTTCATCATGGGCTGGGCGCCCTGGTTCGCCGACGCCATGAACCTGATGTTCACGGTCGCCGGCCTGATCTGGACCGTCGGCCTGCTGGTCCTGCCGGAATATTTCGCCTTCCCGGTCACCCTGTTCCTGGTGCCCACCCTGGCGGTCTTCGGCTTCAAGCTGGCCTATACCTTCTCGCTCTATGCCAAGCGCGTGCCCTGCACGATGACCCAGGCGGCGGGCGCGGCCATCGCCGGCCTCGCGCTGACCTACACGGTCGGCAAGGCCTTCGCCATCGGCCTCGTGAAAAAGGAAAAGCCCTTCCTGCGCACGCCGAAATGCGAGGACAAGCCGGCGGCGATCCAGGGCGTGCTGAACGCCCGGGAAGAAACCGCGCTGATGCTGATGCTCTGGGCCGCGGCGGCGGCCGTCGCCATCGTCTATGGCGAGCGTGACCGCGAGTCCTGGGTCTGGGTCGCCGTCATGCTGGTGCAGTCGCTGCCCTATCTCGCGGCGCTCGTGCTATCGATGATCTCGGCGGTGCCGGGCCTGCGCTGGCTACCCTTCGGCCGGCCGGCGCCCCGGGTCGAGGCGCCGGCCAACGCCTCGGTGCACACGCCGGGCACGGGGCATTGAGTGAAACGGCGCGGCCGCGCCTGGAAGTCCTGATCCGGGGCTTCCTGCGCGGCCGCTTCTTTCGTTTCGCGCTCGTGGGGGCCGCCGGGGCCCTGGTCGACATCGGCGCCCTCTATTTCGCCCTGCATGTCCTCGGCCTCGACCTTTATTCCGGCCGGGTGTTTTCCTTCTTCTGCGCCGTCAGCTTCACCTTTTTCGCCAATCGCCGCTTCACCTTCGGCGATGCGGCGCGGCAGCCCCTGATCCGGCAATGGGCGGTCTTCGCGACCAGCCAGCTCGGCGGTCTCGGTGTCAATTACGCGGTCTATGCCGTGATGGTGACCTGGTGGGATGTCGCCCGCGCGGTGCCGGCGATCGCCGTCGTCTGCGGTTCGCTGGCCGGGCTCGTGTTCAATTATGCCGCGGCCCGCCGCCTCGCCTTCCGCCCCCGCGGGGATTGAGAGAGCTCAGCGGTTGTTGCCGAACAGGAGTTCGGTGACCGAGACCGCGATATGCTCGCCCGAGATGACGATTTCGCCCCGGGCGATCGGCCGGCCGTTGGCGAGGATCATCACCGGCTCGCTCTCGCGGCTGTCCAGTTCGATGACCGCGCCCCGGCCCATCTTCAGCAATTGATGAATGGGCATGGTCGATTGACCGAGCACCACCGATATATCGATGTAGACTTCGCCGACTGCGGACACGCGCGCCTCCCGCTTGCTGGGTCCAGTGTCGTCGCGCAGGCTTAGCATCCGGTTAACAGGACTTCTTGCAAATGCCTCTGTCTTCCGCCGCCGATGCCGCGAGTGACACCATCGAATGGGTCGTCGCCCCCGGCCTGACGGATTATCCGGCCGCCCTCGCCTTCATGGAAGAGAGGGTCGCCGCGATCCACGAGGGCCGCGCGCCCGAGCGGATCTGGCTGGTGGAACATCCGCCGCTCTATACCGCCGGCACCAGCGCCGATCCGCTCGAATTGCTCGCCCCCGACCGCTTCCCGGTCTATGACGCCGGACGCGGCGGGCGTTTCACCTACCATGGCCCGGGCCAGCGGGTGGTCTATGTCATGCTGGACCTGTCGCGCCGGGGCCGGGACCTGCGCGAATTCGTCTGCAAGCTGGAAAAATGGGTGATATCCGCCCTCGCCCGCTTCAACGTGAAGGGCGAGATGCGCGACGGCCGGGTCGGTGTCTGGGTGACCCGGGGCGAAGCGCCCTTCACCCGCGAAGACAAGATCGCCGCCATCGGCGTCCGGGTCCGGCGCTGGGTGACCTTTCACGGCCTGTCGCTGAATGTCGAGCCGGACCTGTCGCATTTCACCGGCATCGTGCCCTGCGGCATCAGCGAGCACGGCGTCACCTCGCTGGTCGACCTCGGCCTGCCGGTGACCATGGCCGACGTCGACGTCGCCCTCCTCGATACGTTCGAGGAGGTTTTCGGCCTGCCGCTGGTCCGACATGCCGGCTGATCACTCCGCCGCGGGCGGCTCGGCGACCGGCGGCGCATCGATCGGGGGCTCCGGCTCGCCCGGCTTCAGGATGCGGTCGATGATCAGATGGCTGGCGGAAATGGCGCCCGTGCTGCCCTTGGTGTCGGGCGCGATCAGGACCTGCAGCGGCTTGCCCGCGGCGCTGGGGGGCACCGGCACGACAAAGCTGTAGCTTTCGTAGGTCGCGGTGCCGACGGGAAAGCGGACCCAGCCGGTGAATTGACCATCGACCGAAAGGGCGACGCCGAATTCATCGGCCGGCTGCTTGCGATCCGCCCTCGCCCACAGGGTGATTCGGGCCAGTCCGCCGGTCAGCTTGTGGGCGATCGTCGGCGGAATATCGATGATGGCGGCGCCTTCGGGCCCCTGGTCCGTGGACCGCAGGCTCGCGGTCAGCCGCACGGCCGCCCCCATCTCCTCGCGCATCCGCTCGATCGTCGGGCCACCATCGGGGCTGCGAATCGGTCGGCGCGCGTCGCTGCCCGGCTGCAGCGGCATGACCACCAGCCGCTCCACACCTTCATTGGAAATTTCACCGGCCGGGCGCGTGGGGCTGGGCGCCATGGCGGCATGGGCCTGGGCGATACGCTCCGTCGTCAGGTCATAGCCGATCGCGCCCAGCACGGTGGCAAGGGCGAGGACACCGACGGCCCAGGTAAGTAACCGATACATCGAGGCTCCAAGGCGAATGCGCCTGTTGTTGCAATCCGCCCCCCTGAACGTCAACCCGCCGCGGAAGCGGAGGTTCCCTGCGTTCGGCGGGCAGCTCCACCTTGGACCCGAGGCCGTTAACTTTTGGTGCAAGTGCCGCGTGCACTCAAACCGTCGGCCCCTGGAAAAAGCCGCTGCCTGGCACGCTGTCGTCCGCCTGTTCGGCGATATCGTCGACACGGGAAGCGGGCGGGCCTTGTCGACAGGCCGCCCGGAAGGCCTTCAGGGCTTCGTCGCTGCCCCGGGCCAGGGCCTCGACACGGCCATCCATCCGGTTGCGCACCCAGCCATCGATGCCGAGCGCCGCGGCGGCATCACGGGTGAAATGGCGAAAGCCGACGCCCTGCACCCGCCCGGAGATCATGAGACGAATGGTTTTCATCAGGCCCCCTCGCAAGCAAAAGGCCCCGGCGGTGGTCCGCCGGGGCCTTGTTTCCCGATGCCGCGATCACTCGAATTCGAGGATCACCTGGTCGACCGAGAAACTGTCGCCCTTCTTGCCCTTGACCTTGACGACCTTGCCGTCGCGTTCGGCCTTCAGGACGTTTTCCATCTTCATGGCCTCGACGACCGCCAGGGTCTGCCCCACCTTCACCTCCTCGCCTTCCTCGACATTGATCGAGACGATGAGGCCCGGCATCGGGCAGAGCAGGAACTTCGAGGTATCGGGCGGCAGTTTCACCGGCATCAGGGTGGCGAGTTCGGCCGCGCGCGGCGTGCGCACCACGGCGATCACCTCGGCGCCCGAATGGAACAGGCGGAAGCCTTCGCCCTTCTTCTCGACCTGAACGATGATCGGCTTGCCGTTCACCGTGCCGCGCAGGATCTGCGTGCCCGGATTCCAGGTGCTGCGGATGGCGAGGACGTGACCGTCGAAGGTCTTCACGTCATAGCCACCCTCGGCCGTCTCGACGCTGACATGGCGCTTCTCGTCGCCGACCTGGACCACATACTGCGTCTGCAGCTTGCGACCATGATGCGGGATCTGGCCCGAGATCTTGACCTCGCGCTCCTGCGTGCGGCGATGCAGGACGACCGAGGCCGCCGTCAGATTGTCGAGCGCCGACGCGCTGAGGGTCGCGCCGGTGAAGCCGTCCGGGAATTCCTCGGCGATGAAGCCGGTGGTCAGACGGCCCGACCGGAAGCGCTCGTGACCGAGCACCGCCGAAACGAAGCTGATGTTGTGGCTGATGCCCCGGATGTAGAAGGCATCGAGCGCCGCGCGCTGGGCGTCGATCGCTTCCTCGCGGGTCGCCGCGTGGGTGCACAGCTTCGCGATCATCGGATCGTAGTACATCGAGATTTCGGCACCGGCGAAAACGCCCGTGTCGTTGCGGATGATGGCGCCATTGCCATCGGGGCCTTCGGCCGGCGGCTGGTAATAGGTCAGGCGGCCGATCGAGGGCAGGAAGCCACGGGTCGGATCTTCCGCGTAGACGCGGGATTCGATCGCCCAGCCATTGATGCCGACATCCGACTGCTTGATCTTCAGCGTCTCGCCATAGGCGACGCGGATCATCTGCTCGACGAGGTCGATGCCGGTGATCAGCTCGGTGACCGGATGTTCCACCTGCAGACGGGTGTTCATCTCGAGGAAGTAGAAGTTGCGGTCGCCGTCGACGATGAATTCCACCGTGCCGGCGCTGTCGTAAGCAACTTCCCGCGCCAGGGCGACGGACTGTTCGCCCATGGCCTTGCGGGTCGCCTCGTCGAGGAAGGGGCTCGGGGCCTCTTCGATGACCTTCTGGTTGCGGCGCTGGATCGAGCATTCGCGCTCGTTCACATAGATGATGTTGCCGTGCTTGTCGCCCAGCACCTGAATCTCGATGTGACGGGGCGAGGTCACGAACTTCTCGATGAAGACGCGGTCGTCGGCGAAGGAGGAACGCGCCTCGTTGGTCGCGGACTGGAAGCCCTCGCGGGTTTCGGCCTCGTTCCAGGCGATGCGCATGCCCTTGCCGCCGCCGCCGGCCGAAGCCTTGATCATCACGGGATAGCCGATTTCAGCGGCGATCTTCACCGCCTCGTCGGTATCCTTGATGACGCCGAGATAGCCGGGGACGGTGTTGACGCCCGCGGCCGCGGCCAGCTTCTTCGACTCGATCTTGTCGCCCATGGCGCCGATGGCGCGGACGTTCGGGCCGATGAACTTGATGCCGTGTTTCTCGAGAGCGGCGCAGAAATCCGCCTTCTCGGACAGGAAGCCATAGCCGGGGTGAACCGCTTCGGCGCCGGTGTCGAGGCAGGCCTTAACGATCTTGTCGATGATCAGATAGGACTCGGCCGCGGGCGGGGCGCCCACATGCACGGCCTCGTCCGCCATCTCGACATGGAGCGCGTCGGCGTCGGCGTCGGAATAGACCGCCACGGTCTTGATGCCCATCTTGCGGGCGGTCTTGATGACGCGGCAGGCGATCTCGCCGCGGTTCGCGATCAGGATCTTCTTGAACATTGTAAAACCACCAGCCGGTCAGAGCGGAATATTGTCGTGCTTCTTCGCGGGCGTCTGGATGTCCTTGTTACGGAGCATCGCAAAGGCCCGGGCAACCCGGCGGCGCGTCGAGTGAGGCATGATCACCTCGTCGATATAGCCGCGATTGGCTGCCTTGAAGGGGCTGGCGAAATTGGCCGCGTATTCGGCGGTCCGGGCGGCGATCTTCTCGGCATCGCCGATTTCGGTGCGGAAGATGATCTCCACCGCGCCCTTCGCCCCCATCACCGCGATTTCAGCGGTCGGCCAGGCATAGTTCACGTCGCCGCGCAGATGCTTCGAGCTCATGACGTCATAGGCGCCGCCGTAAGCCTTGCGGGTGATCACCGTGACCTTCGGCACCGTCGCCTCGGCATAGGCGAAGAGCAGCTTCGCGCCGTGCTTGATGATGCCGCCATATTCCTGCGCCGTGCCGGGCAGGAAGCCGGGCACGTCGACGAGGGTCAGGATCGGAATGTTGAAGGCATCGCAGAAGCGCACGAAACGGGCGGCCTTGCGCGAGCTGTCGATGTCGAGGCAGCCGGCGAGGACCATCGGCTGGTTGGCGATGATGCCGACGGTCGAGCCTTCGAGACGGGCGAAGCCGGTCAGGATGTTCTTGGCGAAGGCTGGCTGGATCTCGAAGAAGTCGCCCTCGTCGACCATCTTCAGGATCAGCTCCTTCATGTCGTAGGGCTTGTTCGGATTGGCCGGGACCAGGGTGTCCAGGCTCATCTCGACCCGTTCCGGATCGTCGAAGCTGGGGCGGACCGGCGGCTTTTCCTTGTTCGACAGGGGCAGGAAGTCGAACAGCCGGCGGGTCTCGTAGAGCGCCTCGACGTCATTCTCGAAGGCGTTGTCGGCGACCGAGGACTTGGCGGTATGGGTGACGGCGCCGCCCAGTTCTTCCTGCGTCACGATTTCCTGGGTCACGGTCTTCACGACGTCGGGACCCGTGACGAACATGTAGGAACTGTCCTTCACCATGAAGATGAAGTCGGTCATGGCCGGGGAATAGACCGCGCCACCGGCGCAGGGCCCCATGATGACCGAGATCTGCGGCACGACGCCCGAGGCATCGACATTGCGCAGGAACACGTCGGCATAGCCCCCGAGCGAGGCGACGCCTTCCTGGATGCGGGCGCCGCCGGAATCATTGAGCCCGATCACCGGCGCGCCGACCTTGAGCGCCATGTCCATGATCTTGCAGATCTTGCCGGCGTGGGATTCGGACAGCGAGCCGCCGAACACCGTGAAATCCTGCGAGAAGACGAAGACCTGACGACCGTTGATCGTGCCCCACCCGGTCACGACACCGTCGCCGGCGACCTTCTGTTCCGCCATGCCGAAGTCGGCGCAGCGGTGCTCGACGAACATGTCGTATTCCTCGAAGGAATGGGCGTCGAGAAGCAGTTCGACACGTTCGCGCGCGGTCAGCTTGCCCTTGGCGTGCTGGGCGACGATCCGCTTCGGCCCCCCGCCGAGGCGGGCCTCTTCACGCTTTTTTTCCAATTGGCGGAGAATATGGTGCATCAGTTCCCCCTAGAGCCGCGCCGCTTTCGGGCGGCCGCGGTGCGACAGCAGGATGCCGCGGACGCGAAAGACTGGGGGGTCTCGTACCATCATTCGCCGTCATGTTCCAGCATGACGGAAGTCGGTGTCCCCCCGGTGGATGAAATCCCGGCGAGCGGCCGGGGCACGCCCCCAAGGCGGCGGCTTCAGGCCTTCAGCAGGCGAAGAAAGCGGTGGGCATGGCCGAGATCGGCGCGCAATTGCACCGCTCTCGCGGCCGCTTCGGCGTCTTCGCCCCAATGCGCGGCCTGATGATCCTCGTCGGTACGGCTGGCGCTCCAGGCATCATCCAGCGCCAGTTCACCCTCGGCGACCGCGAGCGCGAGCACTAGGGAGCCGAGAATGCCGACCAAAGTATGAAGCGCCGCCAGTTCCTCGTCGCCACGGAACGAAAGTGCCGCCGCCATGCGATCGACCGTCTCCGGCGCCTGGGCGATCGGCATCAGCCCCGCCGTTACCTTGAGGTCGACATCGAAACGCCGACGCAGCCACTCCACCCACGGGTCCCAGGCTTCCCGCTGGCGTTCGGCCAGTTCAACCGGCTCGGCCGCGCGGTAGCTGACGAGATCGGTGCCGGCCCAATTGGCCATCTCCTCGATCACCTCGTCGCGCAGGTCGGCGACGCGATCGACCGCCGTGTTGGCGAAACGGGTCAGCGCCATGGTCTCGGGATTGAAATCCGCCGGCTGCTCGTTCCACTCGGCCGCCACCGCCTCGGCCAGCGCCAGGCTGGACATCACCAGCGGGCGCTTGGCCGGCGTGCGCATCGGCTTGCCGTCGAGCGTGACCGTATAGCCGCCCGTGGCGGCGGGCCGCGCCGCCGCCTGTTTCCAGAATCGCTTCATTCATCCAGATCCGCGAAAACATCCCGGCCCCGCGAGGCCTCGAAGCCGAGCAGCTTGAAACTCTCCGCCATATGGGCGGGCAGCGGCGCCTCGATCTTCAGGCGCCCGCCAGCCGGATGGGCGATATCGATCCCCCTTGCGTGCAGATGCAGTTTCCGCGAAATGCCGCCGGTGAGAAACGCTTCGGCGCCGCCGTATTTGCCGTCACCGACGATGGGCGTGCCGAGGAAGGCGGCATGGGCGCGCAATTGATGGGTGCGGCCGGTCAGGGGCCGCATGGCGAGCCAGGACACTTTGCCCGCCGCCTGTTCGACCACCGTATAGAAGGTGACGGCGCGCTTCGAGTCCTCGTCCTCGTCGTCGCGCTGGACGGTGCGCATCTTCTCGTGCCCCGCCGGCCCTTCCTTGGCGAGGGCGAGATCGATCCGGCCGCGCATCGGTTTCGGCATTCCGACGACGAGCGCCCAATAGGTCTTGGCGGCATCGCGGGCCCGGAAGGCCTTGGTCAGGGCCGTCGCCGCCTGACGGTTGCGGGCAAGGACGAGAACGCCGGACGTATCCTTGTCCAGCCGGTGGACGAGGCGCGGCCGCTCCTCCGCCTCGAAGGTCAGGGAATCGAGGGCGGCATCGAGATGCGCGTCATCGAGACCGCTGCCGCCCTGAACGGCGAGGCCGGGCGGCTTGTTGAGGACGATGACATCGGCATCGCGATGCAGGATGGCCTTTTTCAGGGTCTCGCCGATCTCGAGCGCGCGGGCGGAAATCGCCCGGGGCGCGGCGGAAACCGTTGGCGTTGGCGTCGGCGCCTCGCCCAGCGGGGGCACGCGAATCTCGTCACCGACGAGCAGCCGGTCGGAAGCCTTCACCCGGCCGCCATTCACCCGCACCTGGCCGGTGCGCAGCAATTTCTCCAGCCTTCCGTGACCGAGGTCCGGATAATGGCGCTTGAACCAGCGGTCGACGCGCATATCGGCATCCACCAACTCGACCTTGCGCATGGTGACGGCATTCATATCGCACCCCAAGACCGCCCGAGGGCGAGACCAGCGCCAAGCCCGGCAAGGCCGAGCACGAGCGAACCGAGAACATAAAGAACGGCCATTCCCGCCTCGCCCCGCGACCAGAGCGCATAGGCGTCGAGCGAGAAAGCCGAAAACGTCGTGAAACCGCCGAGAATGCCGGTCATCAGGAAAAGGCGCAGGCCGTCGTCGCCCGGCCGCCCGGCCAGAATCGCGGCCAGAAGCCCCATGACGGCGCTGCCGATGAAATTGACCGCCAGCGTGCCGATGGGAAACCCGGCGCCGAACAGCGACTGGCCCAGGCGCACCACGCCAAGCCGCGCCGCCGAGCCGATTGCGCCGCCCAGGGCCACCATCAGATAGGGACCGATCACCCGGAAAACCTTTCGCCGCAGGTCATTATTCCTGCGGGCACGCTAGCGATAGCGGCGGTCAACGGCAACATGGTTACGTCCCGTTTACCTTTGCGCGCACAAAATGCCTCATACAAACAAAATGGGGAGCGGGACAGCCATGTCCATTCAGCGCAGGATTACGTTCTTACTCGCCGCGTTCGGACTTGTGCCGGCCTTGCTGCTGTTCTTCATCTATCTGGCCAGCGAGGGCCAATCGCGCGACGCGCTCTACGGCCGCTTCCACAACCTCGCCGACCAGATGGTCGATTCGGTCGACCGCACCCTGGCCGAACGCTATGGCGACGTACAGGCCTTCGCCCTCAACACCGCCGCCTATGACGCCGACAACTGGGGCAACACCGAACTCGGCAATCCGCTGATCGAGGCGCTGAACGGCTATGTCCGGTCCTACGGGGTCTATGACCTGATGATGCTGGTCGATACCGAGGGCGTCGTCATCGCGGTCAATACGAAGAATGCCTCGGGCGAGAAGATCAATGCCCTGCCCCTGATGGGGCGGAGCATGGCCGGCGAGGCGTGGTTCCTGAATGTCTCGAGCGGCCGCTATCTCGAAGGCCGCGACGGTCTGACGGGCACCTATGTCGAGGGGCCGGCGATCTCGCCCTTCGTCGTCGAGGCGACGGGCAAGCCCGGTTATGTCCTGACCTTCGCGGCCCCGGTCATGCCGCCCGGCAGCCGCACCATCGCCTATTGGGTGAATTTCGCCAATCCGTCCTTCGTCGCCGACACGCTGGTCGAGTATCAGAAACACCTGGCGGAGGACGGCCTGCCCTCGGCCGAACTGGTCATGCTCGACACAGCCGGCAAGGTCGTGATGGACCAGCGGGGCCCCGAGGCGGGCCAGGGCCTTGACCAGGGGGCCGCCATCGACATGGACGAGACGGTGCGCAAGGCCCTCGCGGGCGAGAGCGGCGCGATCCTGCGGACAGCGGGAAGCGATGTGCGTCTCGTCGGCTATGCCCATTCCGAAGGCTCGGGCCGTTTTCCCGGCCTCGGCTGGTCGTCCCTTGTCCGGGTCGAGGCCGGTCAGGTTTTCGCCGCCGTCGACGACCTGCGCCTGCTGATGATCCTGGCCATCGTCGCCGCCGCCGTGATCACCATCGGCGCCGGCTTCCTGACGGGGCGCGGCCTGTCATCGCCCTTGCGCGGGATGGAACGGGCCATGGCCGGCCTCGCCGCCGGGGACATGGACACGCAGGTCCCCTCGCTCGGCCGGCGCGATGAAATCGGCGCCATGGCCAAGGCGGTCGAGGTGTTCAAGCAATCCGCCCTCGACAACCAGCGGCTCCAGGCCGAAACCGAGACCATGCGCCGGGGGGCCGAAGCCGAGCGCGAGCGCCAGCGCGAAGCCGAAACCCGGGCC
>NZ_JBAQRT010000374.1:0-5279 GCF_049306435.1 Zavarzinia sp. | reverse complement strand
TCAAGGTGTCGAAGAAGACCGAATCCGGGTCGGTACCCGGCGCGGCCACCACGTCATCGACCAGGATGTTGCCCATCGTCACCTCGCCGCCCAGTTTGAGCGTGAGGTTCTGGATGTGCTCTTCCGGCGTTGCACCGACGTCGCTGAACGTCAAGCTGCCCAGTGCGGTGAAGTTCACAAACTCGACCGTGCGGTTCACCGTGTTGGAAGCCAACAGGATGTTGAGCGCGGTCAGGTCGGCAAAGTCAACACGCAGGATGGTGCTCGGCAGCGTGGTGAACAGGCTTTCGACCAAGCCCCCTTCGTTGGTGATCAGGTCGTCGGTGAGCCACAGGCGGCCGATTTCAGCATCGTAGCCAGAGGTGTCTACCGGCGCCGTGATGTTATTGAACAGCCAGACGACGTTGGTCGAACTGGTGGTGTCCAAATGGTTGGCAGTACCGTCGGTATCTTGCCCATAAAACTCGGACCCAACTCGAATGTCGCGCTCGGCCTGAGCGACAGTCTGGAAACGGATGGTCTGGCCGGCCAAGCTGTCGGCATTGGCGATGTCGGTCAGGGCAACCGTGAAGAAGCCCAAGTCGGTTGCCACGTCCAAGGTAACGTCGTTGTCTTCCAAGGTCACGTCACCAGCGATGCCGGCAGCGATGCCCGACAGATCGACCGGGGTGTCGCCCAAGTCAACGATGTTGACCACACCGGTGAAGCCAGGCAAGCCCGTGTCTGCACCCGCCACAATGTTCAGGTCATCGGCCTGTGCGGCATTGAGCGTCAGGGTCGCGCCGTCGGCCAGCACGATGTCCAGGGTCTGGAGGATCGAGAGGTCGAGGTCGCTGAGGTCCATCGAGGCATCGATGTACAGGGTGGTGTTGGCACCCAGGTCGATGTTGAGGATGGAGCCAGGGGTCAGGGTACCCAGCGCACCCAGGTGGAACTCGCTGCCAGCGGCGGCACCGCTGAAATCGAAGTTCCAGCCGATGGTGT
Source organism: Zavarzinia sp. (assembly GCF_049306435.1). Taxonomy (NCBI): domain Bacteria; kingdom Pseudomonadati; phylum Pseudomonadota; class Alphaproteobacteria; order Rhodospirillales; family Zavarziniaceae; genus Zavarzinia; species Zavarzinia sp. The sequence goes on along the minus strand of NZ_JBAQRT010000374.1, from coordinate 4,295 downwards.
CGTCTGTCGTGATAAGCGGTGTACCGTTAGTGCTGTCAAGATCGTCTGTCGTCAGCGTCATGGTGGTGACACCGGTGCCGGACGTGAAGGTGAAGGCTGCCGAGTCGATGTCCTTCACTTCACCGAGCGACAGGTCGCCGGACAGGCCGGAGGCATCGAGCACGGACAGCGTTGGCGCAGTAATGCCCCATTCGGAGACCACGTCAGGATTTGTGCCCAGGACAATGTCACCGGTGCCCGACAGCGTCAAGGTTTCGATGCTGCCGCCTTCGATGGCCGCGCTGGCGCCCGTGACTGTCAACACGCCGGTGCCGTCGTTGGCGACGTTCAAGGTGTCGATGTCCACGTCAATGGCGACCAACTGCTGGATCGTGACATTGGCGCTGCCGGTGATGGTCAGGGTTGCCACTGCGTCGTCATCAGGCACGTCGACCGAGTTGAAGACGATGTCGCCGTCGATCACCAGATCTTGCGTGGCGTCGATGGCCACGTTGAGCAGGTTGTTGTCGGACGTGTTGGGTGCACCCAGCACGGTGACAGTATTGACGTTGCCGTCGATCAGGTTCGGCAGGGTACCGACTGAATTGATCGTCAGGATGTCGAAGTACTGCTGAACCAGGGTGCCCACCTTGTCGGTGCGTGTGGGAATGCTCAAGTTGCCGTTGAGCTCCACATCGCCCTCGAGGGTGAGGGTCAGCGAGCGGACTTCGTCGCCAGCGTCCCAATCGTTGAAGATCAGGCCGGTTGGGGTGGTGATGCCGGCTTCGATGACCACAACACGGTAGGTCGGGTCGAGGAAGCCCAGATCAGCCGGGTCAGCATACAGGCGCAGTTCCACCGAGCTGGCCAGATCGTCGATGGAGTATTCGACGTTGGAGTTGCCACCGATGGTGAAGCCCGAAGCCAGTGCTTTCAACGTGGTGACGTCGTAGCCGGAGGCGTCGATCTGTCCAGGGAACGTGGTGTGCGGCGCGAACTGGAAGATCAGCGTGCTGTTGACACCGCCGGTGACCACCAGGCCATCCGCCTGCACCTCGCTTGCCAGACCCAGGGTTTCACCGTCGGCCAGCAGGACTTCAAGAGCAGTCAGGCTGCCCAGCACCGTGTCGAGCGCCAGGTTGACCTGCGGTTCACCCAGCGCCAGGGTCGTGGTAGCACCCACGATGCCGCTGATGTCGAATGCTTCACCCGCATCTGCGCTGTCGCCGTCACCGTTGAGGTCGTTGGCGATGTCGGATTGCATCAGGTCGGTGATGTTGACGAAGTATTCGCCAATGGTCAAGTCGCCGTTGACATCCAGACCGACGATGCTGCCCGTGCCAGCGAGCTGGTTGAACTGCGCAGCGGTAAGGTTCAGCGTGCCACCTTCGGGAACGATGATCTGGCCAACACCGGTGAGGTCGCTGGCCGGGTCGATGGTGACGTTGCCGGCAGCCATGGTGATGGAGGCCACGGTGATGCCAGCAGGCAGCAGGGTGGCGTCGAACACGTCGCCGTTGTCCAGACCAACGATGCTGATGGTGGCGGTATCGCCGACAACAGCCAGGTCAACGATGCTGCCGAGGGCCTCGTACTGGTCGAAGGTCAGGGTCAGGTTGGAACCATTTTCGAGCAGGATCTGGTCGATGTTGCTGATCGAGCTGCCATTGACCGAGAGGTCAATCGAATCGCTGATGCGGACGACGTCGACGCCAACTGCGTCACCGTTGATGGTGATCGTGTCAGTCGGGTCGATATCCCAGCCGTCCAGACGGATGTCCATGGTGCCGGTGCCTGCGTGGTTGACCACCAGGGCGTCGACATCGCTGTCGCTGGTGTCCAAGTCGCCTTCGATGGTGACATCGGCGGGGCCGTTGACATTCAAAACAGCGGTGGCTTCCTCGTCGTCGTTGGCGGTGACAGCGTCATTGCCTGTGACCGATTCAAAGATGATGTCGCCTTCGAGAATGAAGTCTTGCTCGGCATTGATCGTGACGTTGAGCAGGTCGTTGTCAACGCTGTTGTAGGTGCCTTGCCAGCCTGTGCCCTGCGAGGTGATGTCGCCGCCAATGATGTTGGTAGTCTCACCGGTGTAGCGGTTGGTGCCTTCGACCACGTCGTCGGTTGCAACATCATCCGCCGTGGCGTTGGAGTTGATGGTGACGCTCTGCAGGTCCATTTGCTGCAGGCCAGCCTCATTGCTGGAAGCAGACAGGCGCAGGTTGCCGGTGATTTCCGTGCCGCCTTCCATGGTCAGGTTGAAGTCGCGGATTTCGACGTCGGCTTCAGGCTTGTTGAAGACCACCCAGCCATCGACCGTTGTGCCTTCCACGAGGACGACGTTTTGCGTGACACCGTCGACCCAGCCGAGGCCGTTGTAGATGACCTTGGTGACCGATTCCTGCAAGCCGAAGAACATCAGGTCGACGTTGCGGTTGGCAACCAGGACGTTGAGGATCATGAGCGTATCGACACTGAAGCCAGAGGCGTCGATCGACTCGAAAGGGCCGGCAGATGTGTCGTTGAACTGCAGGGTGGTATTGCTGCCGCCACCGATAACCAGGCCGTCAGCCTGTTGAATGTCGGCCAGCGCCAGGGTCATGTCGTCGCCCATGATGACTTCAAAACCGCCGAGGTTGTCGGAAGCGTCGAGTGTGACGCTTTCAGCCAGGGTGATGGTCTTGGTGTCGGCGGTGACCTGCGACAAGTTGAGGTTCTCGAAGTTGGGGAAACCATTGTCGTTGGAGTCGCCATCCCCATTGAGGTCGTTATCGACATCGACTTGCGTCAAATCAGTAATGTTGACGGTGAAGTCGGTGGTACCGCCAATGCCGGCAATCGAGCCCCAGCCTTCGGGGCCGGTGAATGCCCATCCGCCTAATTGCTGGAACTGGGCCGCTGTCAGGTTCAAGACCGTGCCTTCTGGCACCAACAGACCACCAATACCAGTCAGGTCGGTATCGGGGTGCAGGGTCACGACGGGCAGGTCGGCAATGGTGACCAGGCCAACGTCGATGCCGGCGGCGTAGTTGGCGAGTGCGAAGGGCTCGCCGTCGAGACCGGAGAGGTTCAAGGTGGCATTGTCAGCACCCAGGGCCAGCACAAAGTTGGCCGCACCGATTTCGTCGGCTTGCGCCATGGTCAGGGACAACTCGGCATCGTCGCCCAAAACGACCTGTGTGACGTTGATCAGGGTAGCCTCTTCCAGATTGATGTCTGAGTCTTCGCCCACTGTCAACACGACGCCGGCAGCGCCGCCGTCGATGGTGGTTACGGTGGCATCCATTGAGCCGTCGTCGGCGGTGAATGAGCTGTCTTCTTCGAAGGTCAGCGTGGAGCCGCCTGCGGCACCGACAAAGCTGAAGTCGTCAGCCGGGTCAACGACTGCAGAGAAGGTGCCAGTCACGCCAGCCGCGTCGATTACCAACAAATCTTCAGGCAGAGCGTCAACGATGGTGACATTGCCTGCGTTGTTGACATCGAGCGAGGTGACGTCGTCGCCGTTCACATCTTCAATGGTGACTGCGGTGCCGTCACCGTTGATGGTGATGGAGTCGGCGTTGTCGATGGTGATGCCTGCGGCATGCAGCGGACGGACGTCGCCAGCCACAGAGTGCACCAGGTTGACCACCGCATCGGCGTGCTCCCACTCGTAGTTGGCCACCAGGGCACCGACGTTGGAACTACCGGTGGGGCCTTCGGCCTTGGCGGTGCCGCCACCTTGGAGTTCAAATACCAGGCCCCAGGCGGCGTCTTGCACCACCAGGGTGTCGTTGTAGTTGCCGCGCAAAGCGAAGACCTCAATGTCTTGCGCGGTGTCGCACAGTTTGATGGTGGCTTGGTTGCCCGTGCTGCCATTGGCGGTGGGGCCGTCGATGGTGGTCACGACGTAGCGGGTGACACCGCTGGAATGCAGGCTGCCTGCATCGGGTTCATCGAAGCCGACGGAGTTGGCGGGGGCAGTTGCTGCCGCAGTACCCGACACGCCTTCGTCAGCAGCGATGCTGATATGCACTTCGGATGCGTAGCCTGCGTCAGCGTTGCCGGTAATGGAGCCACCCTGGCCCAGCAACTCGAAGTTGTCAACGGTGAAGTTGATCACGTTGCCTTCGAGGGCAGAGAAGTCGATGTCGAAGGGGTTGGTGGGCACGCCCAGGGGTTCACCCAGGCCGACCGCGCCGGTGAACATGATGTCCTGGTCACCGATGATTTCCAGATTTTGGTGCCAGCTCTCGAAGGCGCCTTGCGTCAGCGTGGCGGTGCCGGTGCTGTCGAGGGTGAGGACCACTTCGACGGCAGCATCGGCCGGACGGTCG
>NZ_JBAQRT010000373.1:0-23793 GCF_049306435.1 Zavarzinia sp. | reverse complement strand
AGGCCGGATCGGCCGCCGCCCGGAGCGCCAGGCGCAGCGGCGCCCGCTGAGCATCGCCCCGCCATGGCCCTGATGCGCTCCGTCGCCACCATCGGCGGCTACACGATGCTCAGCCGGATTCTCGGCTTTGCCCGGGATACGCTGTTCGCGGCGATCCTCGGCGCCGGCATGGCGGCCGATTGCTTCATGATCGCCTTCCGCCTGCCCAATTTCTTCCGGGCGCTGTTCGCCGAGGGCGCCTTCAACGCCGCCTTCGTGCCGCTCTATTCCCGCATCCTGGCGGGGGAGGACGGCAAGCTCCGGGCCGCCCGTTTCGCGGGCGAAATCGCCACCCTGCTGACGCTGACCGTCACCGGCTTCGTCGCCCTCGCCATGATCTTCATGCCGCAGGCGATGCTGGTGCTCGCCCCCGGCTATAGTTCCGATCCGCCGAAATTCGAGCTGGCGATCGAGCTGACCCGCCTCGCCTTTCCCTATCTCGCCTATATCAGCCTCGTCTCGCTGCAGGGCGCCGTCCTCAACGCGAATCATCGCTTCGCCGCGCCGGCCGCGACGCCGATCCTGATGAACCTGGTGCTGATCGCGGCCCTGCTGATCCCGCACACCGTCCTGTCGACCGCCCATACCCAGGCCGCCGCGGTCACCATCGCCGGCATCGCGCAGTTCATCTGGCTAATGATCCACCTCGAGCACATCGGCCTCGGCATCCGGCTGTACCGGCCGCGCATGGGGCCGGAGATCAAGCGGTTCTTCAAGCTGCTGATGCCCGCCGTCGTCGGCGCCGGCATCTATCAGGTGAATGTCCTCATCGACATGGTTCTGGCCTCGCTGCTGCCGGCCGGCACCGTGTCCTATCTCTTCTACGCCGACCGGCTGAACCAGCTGCCGCTGGCCGTCATCGGCATCGCCATTTCGACCGCCCTGCTGCCGCTCCTCTCGCGCCAGCTCGCCGCCGGCACCCTCGATGCCGCGGTGAAGACCCAGAACCGCGCCCTCGAGGGCGCCATGCTGCTGACCCTGCCCGCCGCCGCCGCCCTCGCCGCCATCCCCGAGACGATCATCGGCGTGTTGTTCGAACGGGGCGCCTTCACCGCGACCGACACGATCGAGACGGCGCGCGCCCTCGGCATTCTCGGCCTCGGCCTGCCGGCCTTCACCGCGACCAAGGTCTTCACCCCGGCCTTCCACGCGCGGGAAGACACGAGGACGCCGGTTCGCCTGGCGATGATCGCGCTGCTGGTCAATTTCGTGATCGCGCTCATCGCCATGTGGCCGCTGCAGCAGGCGGGGCTGGCCCTGGCCTCGACCATCGCCGCCTGGGTGAACATGGCCCAGCTGATGTTCATCCTGCGCAAGCGCGGCCATTTCGCGCCCGACCGGCGGCTGATCTCGCGCCTGATCCGCCTTACCCTCGCCACCGCCGCCATGGTCGGCGTGCTCCTGCTGCTCGAATGGCAGCTGCGGCCCTATTTCACCCAGGCCCTGTGGTGGCAGGCCGGCGCGCTGACCCTGCTGGTCTCGGCCGGGGGCCTGTCGTTCCTGATATCCGCGCTCGTCCTGCGCGGCGTCGACATCGCCGACCTCAAGCGCCTCGTGCTGCGGGGTGGTGGCGGTTGACCGCATGACCCACCCGCGCGATAAGGGGCGCGGTCAAATCGAAGAGCCTGAAGCCATCATGTCGAAGCCCCGCGTCTTTTCCGGTGTCCAGCCGACCGGCAACCTGCATCTCGGCAATTATCTCGGGGCGATCCGCAACTGGGTGAAGCTGCAGGATGGCCACGAGTGCATCTATTGCGTCGTCGACATGCATGCGATCACCGTCTGGCAGGATCCGGCCGACCTGGCCCGGGCGACGCGCGAAGTCGCCGCCAGCCTGATCGCCGCCGGCATCGACCCCAAGGGCTCGATCCTGTTCAACCAGTCGAAGGTCCCGGCCCATGCCGAGACCGCCTGGATCTTCAATTGCGTCGCCCGCATGGGCTGGCTGAACCGCATGACCCAGTTCAAGGAAAAGGCGGGCAAGGACCGGGAGAATGTCTCGGTCGGGCTCTTCGCCTATCCCAACCTGATGGCGGCGGACATCCTCGTCTACAAGGCGACCCATGTTCCCGTGGGCGAGGATCAGAAGCAGCACCTCGAACTGGCCCGCGACATCGCCCTGAAATTCAATCACGACTTCGGCATCGAACATTTCCCGCCGCCGGAGCCGCTGATCCTGGGCGAAGCCACTCGCGTCATGTCCTTGCGCGACGGCACCAAGAAAATGTCGAAGTCCGACGCCTCGGACCAGTCGCGCATCAATCTGACCGACAGCCCGGACGATATCGAACAGAAGATCCGCCGCGCCAAGACCGACCCGGACGCTCTGCCCGAGACGGTGGAGGGGCTGGAGACCCGGCCCGAGGCCAAGAACCTGTTCACGATCCACGCCGCGCTGGGCGATGAAAGCGTGGCCGATGTGGTCGCCGCCTTCGCCGGCAAGCAGTTCTCCGAGTTCAAGAAGGCGATGACCGAGCGGGCGGTCGACAAGCTCTCGCCGCTCACGTCTGAAATGCGCCGCCTGCTGGCCGATCCCGGCTATATCGATCAGGTGCTGAAGGACGGTGGCGAAAGGGCCAACGCGATCGCCGCCCCGATCCTGGCCGAGACCAAGCGGATCGTCGGCTTCATCTGATTCTTCCGCCCCCGTCCGGCGGGAGCGGCTACAGCCCGCCCAGAATCTCCGCCGCCTTCGCCCGCAGGGCCTCGCGGTCGGCGCCGATCGGCAGGCGATAGGCGAGCCAGAGGAAGGCTTCCTCCTCGGGCGTCAGCAGGGTGACCGGATCGGCATCCGGCGGAATCTCGCCCCCCGCGTATTCGCCGATGCCGGCAAGACCAAGGCCGCGCAGGGCCACCCGCGCGAGGCAGCGTTGCTGCGCCGCCGGCGGCGCCGTCTCGAGAACATGGACCGTCATGGCGGAAAGTTCGCGCGGGCGAAGGACATTGCCCGACTGCACGAAGATGCCGCAGACCGCCCCCGGCACGGGTCCGGTCGCCGTCAGATAGGGCGCCTCGATCCCCGGCCCCCGCGCCGGGCGGGCCGCGAGGGTCGCCCGCGCCTCGACGACGAAGAAGGCGGCGTCGTCATAGGCCGGGTCGGACACGTCGGGCGGATCGCCAAGTCCCGTCAGGGTCCGGATACGGGTGATCGAAGGCGGCTCGTCGTCGGGAAAGCCGCGCCAGGCGAAATAGTTCAGCCGGCCGCCATCCCCGACCCGGGCGAGGCGCCCGGGATCGACCGAGGCCAGCAGGGGATTGAAATAGGCCGGGCCATCGAGCGCCGCCGCCAGAAAACGCTCGATGAAGCCCGCATCGCGGGCCAGGCCGGGCGGCGGCGGCGGCGCTTCCGCCGATGCCGGGGCGGACAACAGCGCGAACAGGGCGACAGCGCCCGCCAGAAAGCGCCGCATCCGGAACCTCAGGCTTCGATATGGGCGATCAGCGCCTCGATCGCGCCGAGGGATTCGTCCTCGTCGAGCAGCGGGGCATGGCCGCGCTCCGGCACTTCGACGGCGACGAGATCATGCTTGGCCGACAGCATCCGGCGCACCGTCGCGGCGGCCAGCAGGTCCGAGAGCGCGCCGCGCAACACGAGGGTCGGGATCTCGGCGAGGCCGGCGAAGATCGGCCACATGTCGACGGTCGGCCCGCCCGCGCGCATGGCATCGCCGATCTTCGGATCGTAATTGGGCCGAAGCCCGCCTTCCGGTTTTTCGGTGAAGACGGCGCGGGCGAAACGGGCCCAGGCGGCATCGTCGAGGGTCGGGAACTGCGACAGGTTGATGTCGCGGATCTGCGCCGCCGCCTCGTCCCAATTCGCCGGGTCGGTCTGATTGCCGGCATAGGAGGCGATGCGGGCAAGGCCGGCGGGATCGAGCTCGGGGCCGATATCGTTCAGCACGGCGCCCGCGACCAGCGCCGGCATGGCGAGGGCGATCAATTGGGTGACGATGCCGCCGAGCGAGGTGCCGACGAAGATCGCCCGCGAAATGCCGAGACTGGCCAGCAGGCCGATGGTGTCGCCCGCATAGGTCGGCGGGATATAATTCATGAACTGCGGGTCATAGGCGGAACGGCCGCGACCCCGGAAATCGGGCGAGATCACGCGCCGGCCGTCACCCGCCAGATGAAGCGCCAGCGCCTCGAAATCCGCCGAATTCCGCGTCAGGCCCGGCAGGCACACCACCGGCAGGCGGGCATCGCCCACATCGCCATAGTCCCGGTAATAGAGGGCAAGACCGTCATGCGAGGTGTAATGCTTCGCGGCATAGCCGGTCATGGCGCTCTCCCTGTTCTTCGTGCGCGGTTTCTGTCACTCGTCGCCCCGGCGAAGGCACGAGAAAGGCGCCCTTGCCGGCACGAGACCCCGGCCTTCGCCGGGATGACGATCAGGGTTTGGCCCGTCCTTCGCGGCGATCCTAGCCGGCATTGGACCTGAACGGCACTTCGGTGACCGGCGACGTGCGCGAGCCCGAGCCGCGCAGCAGATCCCGCGCGATGCCGAGCGGCACCGCCTGTCCGGGGCTGAGCCGCTGGCGGTAGACCTGGGTATTCTCCAGCACCCGCTGGACATAGTTGCGGGTCTCGCTGAAGGGGATCTGCTCGATCCAGTCGATCACATCGACCGAGGACGAGCGAGGATCGCCGAAACGCTCGATCCAGGTATCGATCCGCCCGCCGCCGGCATTATAGGCCCCGGCGACCATGGCGTAGGAGCCGCCGAAATCATCCAGCAGTTCGTCGAGATGGGCGACCCCGAGGGTCATGTTGTAGGACGGATCGGAGGTCAGCTTGCCGGCATCGAAGCGCACGCCCAGATCCTTGGCGACGAGTTTCGCCGTGCCCGGCATCAGCTGCATCAGCCCACGCGCCCCGGCCGGGCTGACCGCGTCGGGGCGGAATTCGCTTTCCTGCCGGGTCAGGGCGAGGGCGAGGGCCTTTTCCGTCAGGGCGCCCGAAGGCATGTTCAGCACGGGATAGCCCCGGCCGGCCAGGAAGGTGCCGGAGAGACTGGCTTCCTTGGCCGCGATCACGCCGGCGTAGGTCCCGCCGGTCGCCGCCGCCATCTCGGCGATCTGGGCCCGCTGGCCATCGCTGCCGGCATTTTCCATCGCGGCTTTCAGGAAGGGGCGGATGCGCTCTTCCTCGCCGATCTCGATCATCATGCGGATGGCGCGGTAAAGCTCGGTCTTCTCGGCGGCGGCCTTGTCGGCGGCGCCGACCGCGGGATCCGCCGGCAGACGGCGCGAGCTGGCCTCGCCCAGCGCGAAGGCGGCCAGCTGGCCGTAGAAGGTCTGGGACTGGGCCGCCGCCCGATCGTACCAGCGCTTCGCTTCCGCCGCGCGGCCGAGGGCGGTGGCGGCGCGGCCGGCCCAGTAATGGGCGCGGCTGACCGAAATGGGCGAGCGCACTTTTTCCGACATGGCGGTGAAGTGACGAAGCGCCGCCTCGGGCTGGCCGAGGAAGCGCAGCGCGATCCAGCCCGCCATCCATTCCGCCTCGAAATAATCGGTGCCGTCGGACAGTTCGTGGTTGCGCGCGACCTTGTAGGCATCGGCGAAGCGCCCGGCGGCCAGCAGCCGGCGGGCGGCGAAATTCAGATGCGGCCACCAGCGCCCGGGATTCTGGGCAACAGTGCCTTCCGGCATCCGGGCGATCAGATCGACCGCCTGATCGTCGAGATCGAGGGAACGCAGATAGCGCACCCGGGCATAGAGCAGGCCCGGCTCGCCGGCCCGCGCCGCGGGCACGGCGGCCAGATCGCGCGAGGCGGTGCCCGCCTTCATGATGAAGGACATCGCGGCACTGGCCGCCGCCCGGTAATCCGCCGGCAGCAGGGGCAGCAGGCGCCGCGCCTCGCTCACATCCTCGTCCATCAGGAGACGGTTCATGCGGGCGATATGATCGCTTTGGGTCAGCACGCCGCCATGGTTGGCGAGAATATCCGCTTCGGTATCGCTGTCGGTGCTGGCTTCGATCCAGCCCTGACGCAGCAGGAGCGTGCCGCGCGCCCGGTCGCCACCGGCCATCAGCGCGGCGCCAAAACGCAGCTTGCCGAGGCCCGATTGCGGCGGGAATTTCTGGAACCAGGCGATCAGCCGCGCGGGACCCGTGTTGGCCGTGATCGCCGCCTCGGCCCTGGCCTGGCTGGTGGCCTGACGCGGCCAGTTCGGATTGCGTTCGATGAAGCCCGCGATCTCGTCGAAACTGGCGCCGGTCTCGCGCGCCTGGATGCGCTGCCAGTCGATCACCTTGGCGAGGGTACGGTCCCGTGCCGGCGCGGCGACGACGGCGGCGCCATCCCAGTCGCCGCGCCCGCCGAGGGCGAATGCCTTGGCATAAAGCGCGCGGTCGACCGCGCTGAGCAGCGCAGGGAAGCGGACCGCGGTTTCCGCCCGGGCGGGAGATGCGGGCAGGACGAGCGGCGGCACGGCGGAACCCGCCACCAGCATGGCTGCAACCAGCCCCTTCGCCATCGCGCGCTTTGCGCCAAAGCCCATGATCGAGCCCCCGCTTCGACGAATCATCGCCATCACCAAGGCATCAGGATAGCCGCTGCGGCGGGTTTGCGCCACCCGCCGCGGCCGCGCATCCCTCAAACCGGGGTTTGGTCCACCGCGCCACCCGCGACCTGCGGCGCGCGGCGGCCGCCGAACAGGCCCCGCAGCACGGTATAGAACACCGGGGTGAACAGCAGCCCGAAGAAGGTGACGCCCAACATGCCGAAGGCGACGGCGGTGCCGAGGGCCTGACGCATCTCGGCTCCCGCCCCGGTCGCGATCGCCAGCGGCACGACGCCGAGGGTGAAGGCGAGCGACGTCATCAGGATCGGCCGCAGGCGGAGCCGGCTGGCCTCGATCACGGCGGCGAAGCGGTCGAGGCCCCGTTCCTCGAGCTGGCGGGCGAATTCGACGATCAGGATGGCGTTCTTGGAGGCAAGGCCAATCAGCACGACGAAGCCGATCTGGACAAGGATATTGTTGTCGATCCCCCGCAGCATGATGCCGCCCAGCGCCGACAGGAGACACATGGGCACGATCAGGATGATGGCGAGCGGCAGCGTCCAGCTTTCGTATTGCGCGGCGAGGGCCAGGAAAACGAAGAGCACCGCCAGCGGGAAGACGAGAAAGGCGACGCTGCCCGCGATCCGCTCCTGATAGGACAGATCGGTCCATTCGAAGCTGACGCCGGACGGCAGCGTGTCCGCCGCCAGTTGCTCGAGCTGGGTCATGGCCGTGCCCGACGGCATCCCCGGCAGCAGCGAGCCGGTGACCGGCGCCGATGTATACTGGTTGTAGCGCACGACGAGGTCCGGCCCCGCGATATTGCTGAAGGTGGCGACCGAGCCGAGCGGCACCATGACGCCGTCGTTGGAGCGGGCCCGCATCCGCGCGATGTCTTCGGGCGAGACGCGGTACTGGGAATCCGCCTGCGCCGTCACCCGGTACGATCGCCCGAACAGGGTGAGATCGTTGATGTAGGACGAGCCGAGCAGGGTCGACAGGGTCGAGAAGATCGCATCGGGGGCGACATTCAGGATCTGCGCCCGCGCCCGGTCGATATCGACATAGAGCTGCGGCGTGCCGGTCTGCAGCGGGGTATAGACCGAGGTGAGGCCGGGGATCCTGCCCGCCGCGGCGACGAAACCATCGGCAGCCGCCTTCAACTCGGCGATGCCGCTGCCCGCCCGGTCCTGCACCTGCATCGAGAAGCCGCCGGCATTGCCGATGCCCGACACGGGCGGCGGCGGAATGATCAGGACGAAGGCTTCCTGGATCGCGAACAGGCGCTTGCGCAATTCGGCCGTCACCGCTTCGGCGGTCAGGCCCTTGGCCGCGCGCTCGCTCGCGTCGTCGAGGATCAGGAAGACGGTCGCCGCGTTGGTCGCCGCAGTGAAGGTCGCGCCCGAAAAGCCGGCGATCATCACCGCATGGGCGACGCCCGGCACCTTCAGCGCGATATCGCCCGCCCGGTGCACCGCTTCATCCGTCCGCGCCAGCGAGGCGCCGGGCGGCAGTTGCAGGACGCCGATCAGAAAGCCGCGGTCCTGCATCGGAATGAAGCCCGTGGGCTGGCGCGAGAAGCCGAAGACGGTGAGGCCGATCAGCCCGCCATAGACGAGAAGGACGACCACCGCCCGCCGGGTCATGCCGCCGACGATCCGACCATAGCGCTTCGAGGTCCAGTCGAAGCCGGCGTTGAAGCCGCCGAAGAAGCGGCGCACCGGATGGAACCCGCGCGAGCCGACCCGCTTCGGCCGCAGCAGCAGCGCCGCCAGCGCCGGGCTGAGGGTGAGCGAATTAAAGGCGGAAATCGCCGTCGCCACCGCGACCGTGACCGCGAACTGGGTATAGAAGGCCCCCGAAATGCCGGGGATGAAGATCGTCGGCAGGAACACGGCGGCGAGCACGATGGCGATGGCGATCAGCGCGCCCGAGACCTCGTCCATGGTTTTTCGCGCGGCATCCCGGGGCGACAGGCCTTCGGCGATGTGGTGCTCCACCGCCTCGACGACGACGATGGCATCATCGACGACGATGCCGATGGCCAGCACCAGGCCGAACATCGACAGCGTGTTCAGCGAGAAGCCGAGCGCCGCCATGACCGCGAAAGTGCCGATCAGGGCGACCGGGATGACGATGACCGGGATGATCGTCGCCCGCCAGCTTTGCAGGAACAGGAAGACGACGACGATGACGAGGGCGACCGCCTCGAGCAAGGTCTTCAGCACCTCCTGCATCGATTCCTCGACATAGTCGGTCGGGTTGTAGACGATCCGGTATTCGAGGCCCTTGGGGAAACTCCTCGACAATTCGTCCATCGTCTTCTTCAGCGCCTCGGCGGTCGCGACCGCGTTGGAGCCGGGACGCTGGAACACGCCGAGCGCCTGGGCCGGCTTGCCGTCGAGATAGGAATTCGACGAATAGTCACGCGCGGCCAACTGCACCCGGCCGACATCGCGCAGGCGAACGAAACGGCCGTCGCCGAAGGCCTTGACGATGATGTCGCCGAATTCCTCGGGCGTCTGCAGGCGGCCCTGCAGGCGGACCTGGATCTCGAAGGGGGTGGGTGTCTCGATCGGCTGCTGGCCGAGGCGGCCGCCGGCCACTTCGTTGTTCTGCACCGAGACCGCCGAGGTGACGTCGCCGGTCGAGATGTTGAAGGCCGCCATGCGGTCGGGATCGAGCCAGATGCGCATCGCGTAGTCGCGGGCGCCGAAGGCGGTGATCGAGCCGACGCCGTCGACCCGGGCCAGCACGTCCTTGATCTGCAAGGTGACGTAGTTGGAGATATAGAGATTGTCGAACGTATTGTCCGGCGACAGGACGTGAATGACCATCAGGAGGTCGGGCGAGGATTTCGCCGTGGTCACGCCCTGGCGGCGTACCGCTTCCGGCAGCAGCGGCTCGGCGATCGAGACCCGGTTCTGAACGAGGACCTGCGCGGTATCGAGATTGGTGCCCGGGCGGAAGGTGACGGTCAGCTGCATCCTTCCGTCGCTGGAGGAATAGGAGCGCATGTAGATCATGCCCTCGACCCCGTTCACCTGTTCCTCGATCGGGGCGGCGACGGTGCGGGCGATGGTCTCGGGATTGGCGCCGGGATAATTGGCGGTGATGACCACCGTGGGCGGCGCGATCTCGGGATATTGCGCGACCGGCAGGCCGAGATAGGCGATCCCGCCGATCAGCACGATCACGATCGAGATGACGGCGGCGAAGATCGGCCGGTCGATGAAGAAATGCGGGATCTTCACGGCGCTTACCCCTGCTTGCCCGCGGGCTGACCGGCGGGGGCCGCCGGCGGCTGATCGGGCACGATCTTGCCGTCTTCATCGAGATGGGCGGGGATCGACGTCACCGGCGCCCCGGGCCGGACCCGGACGATGCCGTTGACCACGATCTTCTCTCCCGCCGACAGGCCCTTGCGAATGATGCGCAGCGTGCCGACGGGTCCGCCCGGCTCGACGGTTCGCATCTGGGGCACATGATCGTCGCCGACCACCCAGACGAAACGCCGCGTCTGATCGGTGCCGATGGCGATATCGGGCACGAGCATCACCGGCGCCGCATCGCCGGCCTGCACCCGGATGCGGCCGAACATGCCGGGCGCCAGCACCCGGTCCGGGTTGGGCAGGGAGGCCCGCACGCTGATCGTGCCCGTCGCGCGGTCCAGCTGGTTGTCGAAGAAGTCGAGGAAACCCTTGTGCGGATAGCCGGCCTCGTCGGCGAGGCCGATCTCGACCGGGACCGCGTGGCCGGCGTCCGGCCGCTCGATCGAGCGCATCATGCGCTGGTAACGGATGAAGACCTGTTCGTCGGCATCGAAATAGAAGCGGATGGGATCGGTCGAGACCACCGTGGTCAGCTCCGTCCCCCCCGCGTTGCCCGACACGAGATTGCCGACCGTGACATTGGTCCGGCTGATCCGGCCGGCGATGGGCGAGCGGATGCGGGTGAAGGACAGGTTCAGCTCGGCCTGGCGCAGCGCCGCCTGGGCGGCATCGACGCTGGCGGCGGCGGAACGGCGGGCCTGCAGCCGCTCGTCCAGCACCTGCTGCGAGGCATTGCCGCCCTGGCGAAGGGCGGCATAGCGATTGACCTCGCGCACCGAAAGCTCGAGCGCCGCCTGGGCCGACTCGACATCCGCCCTGGCCCTCGACATTTCCGCCTCGAAGGGCCGGGGATCGATGACATAGAGCAGCTGGCCGGCGGCGACGCCCTGACCGTCCTCGAAGGCGATCTGATCGAGATAGCCGGAAACCCGGGCCCTGATCTCGACCGAATCGACGGCGGCGAAACGGCCGGTGAATTCGTCCCATTCGGCCATGTCGCGAACCAGCGGCGCGGCGACGGTGACGGGCATCGGCCCCGGCGCCTGGGGCGGCGCCGAGCCGCTGTCGCAGGCCGCGAGGCCCAGCACGAGGCCGACGGCGAGGACGATAGGATGGCGCTTGGCCGCGATGGTCATGATGAAGGCCCCGGATGGCAGCATTGAACGGCACCCACCGCCCGAGTTCAGCACGAGGGGGCCAGAATAGGATAGCAGCGTGGTGGGATATTGGCCGCCCCGTCAATCATACCCTCGGACAAGGCAGACCTTAGCTTTGTGCAATGCGGCATTCGCGCGCCCTTGACCGCGCCCCTTCGCTCATGGTTGGCCTGCGCCGGCAGATGTTGAAGCGCGGGCACTTGCTCGCTATGGTCTGCGGCTCCACTGGAAGAGGCCTGTCATGTCCGACGTTCGCGCCCGCATTCGCGGCTCGATCCCTGCACTCATCACCCCGTTCCGCGACGGCAAGGTGGATGAGCGCGCGTTGCAGGAGTTCGTCGACTGGCAGATCAAACAGGGCTCCCACGGGCTCGTGCCCTGCGGCACCACGGGCGAGAGCCCGACCCTGAGCCATGACGAACATCACCGCGTCGTCGATCTGGTGATCGAGGCGGCGGCCGGCCGGGTGCCGGTCATCGCCGGCGCCGGCTCGAATTCGACCTCGGAAGCGATCGACCTCGCGACCCACGCCAAGGCCGCGGGCGCCGATGCCTGCCTCGTCGTCACGCCCTATTACAACAAGCCGACGCAGGACGGGCTGTTCGCCCATTACGAGGCGATCTCCAAGGCGGTCGATCTGCCGATCATCGTCTACAACATCCCCGGCCGCTGCGTCGTCGACATCACCCCGGTCACCATGGCCCGTATCGCCAAATTGCCGACGGTGATCGGCGTGAAGGAAGCGACCGGCGACGTTTCGCGCTATGCCAAGCATCGCGAGCTGATCGGACCCGACTTCATCCAGCTGGCCGGTGACGACAGCCTCGCCGTCGCCGCCGTCGCCAATGGCGCGGTCGGCTGCATCTCGGTCGGCGCCAATATCGCCCCCAAGGCCTATGCCGACCTGCAGAACGCTCTTCTCAGCGGCGATTTCGCCAGCGCGCTGACCATCCAGGACCGGCTGACCCAGCTCAACGAAGCGCTCTTCGTCGAGCCGAACCCCTGCCCGGTGAAATGGGGCGCGGGACGCCTCGGCCTGTGCCAGCCCGATCTTCGCCTGCCGATGCTGGGCATCGGCCCCGCCACTGCCGCCCGCATGGAAGCGGCGATGCAGCGGGCCGGCCTTTTGAACTGAGACGGACATGGCCGCCGACAAGAAACGCGACGACGCCAAGAAATACATCGCCGAGAACCGCAAGGCCCGGCACAATTACTTCATCGAAGAGCGGATCGAGGCCGGCATCATCCTCAAAGGTTCCGAGGTGAAGGCGCTGCGCGGCGGCCAGAGCAATATCGGCGACAGTTACGCCGGCGCCAACCAGGGCGCCGGTCTCTGGCTCTACAATGCCTATATCCCGGAATATCGCGAAGCCAACCGCGAGAACCACGAGCCGCGCCGCCCGCGCCAGCTTTTGCTGCGCCGGCGCGAGATCGCCCGCCTGCATCAGGAAGTGACGCGCGGCGGCATGACCCTGATCCCGCTCGCCATGTATTTCAACGATCGCGGCAAGGCCAAGATCGAACTCGGCCTCGCCAAGGGCAAGAAGCTGCACGACAAGCGCGAGGCCGAGAAGGAACGCGACTGGAACCGCGAGAAATCGCGGGTCCTGAAGGGCAACAATCGCTGATCTTCCGCCCGGCGCCTCGGGGACGCCGGGCGGATCGTCGACTCAGACCAGGATCTGGATGTCGGTATCGACCGCCAGCACGATCCGGCCGTTGAAGGCATAAAGATCGTAATCCACGCCGCCAAAGCCGATCGTGGTCACCGCCCCGCCAAGATTGGCAAGGCCCAGCAAGTCGCTCGCATCGCCCTCGATCACCAGCACATTGTCGAGGCTGTCGCCGAGGGCGTCGCGATTGGCCGCGCCCATGGCGAGGATGTCGACCGCATTCGCGACGACGGTCTGCGCGCCGCCGCCGGTCAGATCGATCACCTCGACGTCGTGCACGAAACTGGCGAGATCGGCGAGATCGAAGCTCGCCGCGATCTTCAGCGTGTCGTTGCCTGTGCCGCCGTAAACCCGGAACAGATTGCCCGAGCCGACATCGATGATGTCGTCGCCCGAGCCGCCCAGGAAGACATCGGCCCCGCCACCGCCCACCAGCGTGTCGTTGCCGCGCCCGCCGACCAGACGCTCGGCGGCCGAGGTGCCGGTCAGGATATTGTCGGTGTCGTCCCCGGCGACCTGACCCAGGGTGAAGCCTTCCGGCCCGCCGAAGATCACATAAGCCTCGCCGGCCTCGCTGCCGGCATCGTCGCCATTGGGCGCGCCGACGATCAGATCGTCGAAGCCATCACCATTGATGTCACCCGCCGCCGAGATGCCGAGGCTCAGATGGTCGTCGACCTCGTCGCCCTGAATGACGAAGCCCTCGTCGGCGCCCAGCGAACCGACGAAAATGACCTGGCGTCCGCCTTCATCGATGCCGAAGCCTTCCGTCGTGCCGAAGACGACATAGGCCGCGCCCGTGTTCGAGCCGGCGTCGCCATTGTTGCGGGAAGCCACGATGATGTCGTCGATCCCGTCACCGTTGACATCCCCCGCCCCGGATACCGCGGAGCCCAGGTATTCGTATGAATAGTTGGCGGATATGATGAAGCCCTGGCTGGCCGTCAGGCCCCCCAGGTCGAGCACCTGGCGGCCCCCGACGTCGGTGCCGAAGCCCTGGTCCGTGCCATAGACGACAAAGGCCGCGCCGGCATAATAGGCGGTCACCGTTTCGGCGAAGGTGGAGACGGCCATGTCGTCGAAGCCGTCACCATTGATGTCGCCCAGCGAGGCGACACTCCAGCCGGTCTGGCTGACGGCGTGGTCGCCCTGGATGATGAAGCCCTGGGACGCGCTCAGCGTCGTCGTGTCGATCACCTGGCGGCTGGCGCCATCGGGGCTGCCGAAACCGCCGGCGCCGCCGAAAATGACATAGGCCTCGCCCGCGCGGTCGCCGCCGTCGTCACCCTTGGGCGCGCCGACGATGATGTCGTCGAAGCCATCGCCATTCACGTCACCGGCGGCGTGCACCGATTGTCCCAGTTGATCCTCGGCCGTGTCGCCCTGAACGATGAATCCCTGCGCCGCGGTCAGACCGGTGAGGTCGATCACCTGGCGACCTGCGCCATCCGCCGTACCGAAGCCCAGATCGGTGCCGAAGACGACATAGGCCTCGCCCGCGCTGTAACCGCCGTCGTCGCCGCTCTTCGCGCTGACGATCAGATCGTCGAAGCCATCGCCATTGATGTCGCCCGCGTTGGAAACGCTGTAGCCCGCGACATCATAGGCGGCGTCGCCCTGGATGATGAAGCCCTCGGCCGCGCTCAGGGCGGCGAGGTCGATGACGGCACGGCCGGTGCCATCCACCGCGCCGAATGCCGTGGCGCCCCCGAAGATCACATAGGCTTCGCCCGCGACGTTACCGCCATCGTCACCGAGCTTGGCCCCGACGACGAGATCGTCATAGCCATCGCCATTGACGTCCCCCGCCCAGGAGACGCTGGTGCCCAGCAGATCGTGGGGGGCGTCGCCCTGAATGAGGAAGCCGTCGGCGGGCGCGAGGCTCGCGAGATCGAGCACCAGGCGGCCGGTGCCATCGACCGTGCCGAAACCCGTGGCCTTGCCGAAGACGACATAGGCCTCGCCGTTGTAGGTGGCACTGCCATAGGGAACCCCGACGACGATATCGTCATAGCCGTCGCCGTTGATGTCCCCCGCCGAGGAAACGCTGGCGCCGGTATTGTCGCCGCTCGCGACACCCTGGATGACGAAGCCGCGCGCGGTCGACAGGGTCGTGGTGTCGATGACCTGGCGGGTCTGGCCCCTCTGCACGGTCGCCGTGCCGAACATGGCGTCGGCTTGCAGGCCGGCGAGGTCGATGCCGGTATCCGCGAAAAGATCGGTGCCGCCATTGGCGTAGGTGGCGACGCCGAGGCCGTCCAGCATCACGATGCCGGTGGAAACCCAGCCCGTGTCGCTGCTCGACAATGTGTCGCTGGAATCGCCGAGGACCCGGATGGTGCCGGAGCCGCCGGCCGTGACGATATAGCTGTCACTGTCGGCGCCGCCGTCCAGCGTGTCGCCGCCCGAGCCATGGATCGTGTCGGCACCGGCGCCGCCCGAAAGGACATTCGCGCCACTGTTGCCATAGATCGTGTTGGCCAGATCGTTGCCGGTCACGTCGATCGCCCCGGTGCCGCGCAGATACAGTGATTCCACCGCCTGGCCGGCGCCCAGGGTCCAGCTGGTCTCGACATAGACCTTGTCGCTGCCCTCGCCCGTCGCCTCGGTCACGGTATCGCCGGCGTCGTCGACATAGAAAGTGTCGTCCCCCGCGCCGCCGGTCATGGCGTCGGCGCCCGCGCCGCCGATCAGTACGTCGTCGCCATCGCCGCCCAGCAGCGTGTCGTCGCCGCCACGCGCCGTGATCCGGTCGTTGCCGCCGAACCCGCTCAACACACTGGCCACGTCATTGGCGACGATCGTGTTGTCCGTGTTGCTGCCCGACAGGTTGATCGCATCGGCACCCCGGGAATACAGCTGCTCGACCTCGCTGCTCAGCCCCAGCGCGAAGGAAACCGAGGCCGTTATCCGATCGGTGCCGCCGCCGGTGAGTTCCGTCACCGTGTCGCCCGCGTCGTCGACGGCATAGATATCGTTGCCAGCGCCGCCGGTCATGGCGTCGGCGCCCGCGCCACCGTCGAGCAGATCATCGTCGGCGCCGCCGGTCAGCGTGTCGTCGCCGGCCCTGCCGTAGAGACTGTCGCCGCCACCGCCGCCGATGATGATGTTGGCGCCGTCGTTGCCATAGATCTGGCTGGCGAAGTCATTGCCGGTCAGATCGATCGCAGAAAGGCCCGCCGCCGCCACGAAACGCTCGATCTCGGTGGTCGGGGCCAGGGTATAGGAGACAGAGGTCGTCACCGTGTCCCGGCCCTCGCCAGCGTCTTCAGTGACCACATCGCCAACATCGTCGACGATATAGCTGTCGTCGCCGAGACCGCCGGTCATCGTGTCCGCCCCGGTGCCACCGTCCAGCCGGTCGGTGCCGTCGCCGCCGGTCAGCGTGTCGTCACCGCCCTTGCCGAACAGCTGGTCGTTGCCGTCCAGCCCGTCGATCGTGTCGGCCGACGCCGAGCCCACAAGCCGGTCGTTGCCCGATGTTCCCGATATTGATGCCATTGTGTCTGGTCCCCGCGCCTGACGGTGGCGCGAATTGCATCGCGACACGGTTTTCCCATCAGTCGACGGGACGTTAAAGCAATAGCGTTAACGATACACCCATAATGGATGAACTCTGAATCAGCCCCCCCGGGGCGCCGGTCGCGATCAGCCGACCGAGATGACCCGGCGAATCTCGTCCGACTTGACGCCGATCGCCGCCGGCATGACGGTGCCGGGCAGGACCGCGACATCATAGAGTTCGTCGACCAGGCCTTCGATCCGCAACCAGTGCACGATGTCGCCGGTCATGGTGTCGACGACGAAAAGGCCGCAACGCGGCTCGGCCTTTTTCGCGGCCAGGGCATCGTCGAGCGGCAGGCCCGAAAAGGTCTTGTTCTTGCGCGCCTTCGAGAGGCCGACCACGGCGAAGCGGCCGATGAAGGACAGGCCCCGCGCATAGCCCGGCATGAAGGTGACCGGCTCGAAGCGGCCGGTCGCCAGATCGACCCGGCCGAAATCGCCGGCCGCCGAATTCAGCAGCCACAACTGGCCGTCGTGAACCCGGGGCGAATGGGGCATGGAAAGGCCCTCCGCCACGAAATCGCCGCTGGCGACATCGATCGCGATGCCGCCGCCCTTGCGATGGTCGCGCCAGGCGTCGGCGACATCGGTCGGCCCGATGGCGGTGACATAGGCCGGGCGGCCATCCTTCATGGCGAGGCCATTGAGGTGGCAGCGGTCCTCCGCCGCCAGCTTGCTGACGAAAGGCGGCCGCCACAGTGGCACGAAACTGGCGCTCTCGCTCACCGTCGCAAGGCAGGAAAACAGGGTGTTGACGAACACCGGCCGGCCGTCGGCGTCGAAGGCGACATCATGGATGTCGAGATCGCCGGTGATCCAGGCGACCTTGGGCACGAACAGCCGGTCGGTGCCGTCCGGCGCCTTCTGACCCGGCGGCAAGGCATTCTCGAAGCGCCAGAGTTGCCACAGGCTGGCCATCAGCAGGGCATTGTCCGAAACGCCAAGACCCATGCAACGCTCGAAACTGCGCTCGTGCACCCACAGCCGGCCATCGGGCCGCAGGCCGATGAAGAACAGCTTGCCGGCCTGATAGGTGGTGAAGGCCAGCGACGCGCCGGTTTCCGCCAGCCAGGCGGGAAACTGCCGCGAGGTCGAGATTTCAAATGCCGGGGTAGGCTTGGCCGGTGCATCCGCGACAGTCATGATTCGCCCCCTGAGACGTCCTATGCGGGAGAATGGCGCCTTTCCCGCCCCTCGCCCAGCCCCGACGAGTGATGACGGCCGCGCGATGTCCTTTCGCCGCGGGTGCCACCGGGCTTAGACTTGGCCACCCTTCCCATCCCGAGGCGCGACCATGACCGACGACGACAAGCCCGGCCTGATCGGTTCCATCAAGGAAAAGCTCATCGCCACCAAGGAGAAATGGGCGAAGGACGGGCGCCTGCTGACCGGGCACGGCGCCGAGAAATCGGAACGCCTGCCGCCGGGCCAGCGCCTGGTGAAGGACTGGCCGGTGCTGGACCTCGGCGTGCAGCCTTCGGTGCCGACCGATGTCTGGCGGCTCGATGTCGATGGCGCGGTGGTCAACCCGCTGTCCTGGGGCTGGCGGGATTTCATGGACCAGCCGCAGGTCGAGGATGTGTCCGACATTCATTGCGTCACCGCCTGGTCGCGCTACGACAACCGCTGGAGCGGGGTATCGGCGCAGCATCTGCTGGCGCTGGTCCAGCCAAGGCCCGAGGCGCGGCACGTCATCCTTCACGCCCATGACGGCTATACCACCAATGTCACGCTGGAGAATTTCGCGGCGCCCGATGTCGTCATCGCCCATGGCTGGGAAGGCCGGCCACTGACCCGCGAACATGGCGGGCCGGCGCGGCTGATCGTGCCGCGATATTACTTCTGGAAATCGGCCAAATGGCTGAAGCGCATCGAATTCCGCGCCGACGACAAGCCCGGCTTCTGGGAGGTGCGCGGCTATCACAACGAAGGCGATCCCTGGACGGAAGACCGCTACAGCTGAACCCCGGGGGCCGGGCCAGAGCGCCGGCCCCCGAAGGTCCCGAAGATTACTTCTTCTTCGACGCCTTGGCGGCCGGGGCCTTCTTGGCCTCGGCCGGCTTCTTGGCGGCGGCCTTCTTCGGCGCGTCCGCCTTCTTCGCCGGGGCGGCCTTCGCCGGAGCAACCTTCACCGGAGCGACCTTCAGCGGGACGGCGACGGCGACCGGTGCCGGCGGGACGGCGGCGGCCTTGGCGGGCTTCGCGGCCTTCTTCGGCGCCGGCTTCTTCGCCGCGTCCTTCTTCACTTCTTCCTTCTTGGCGGCGGCGGCCTTCTTCGGCGCGGCCGCCTTCTTGGCCGGGGCCTTTTCGACCACCGGCTTTTCGGCGGCTTTCTTGGCGGCGGCCTTCTTCGGCGCCTTCACCGGGGCGGCCTCGGCCGGCTTGGCCTCGACCTTCTTCGGCATCGGGGCTGCCTTCGCCTTGGGGGCGGGGGTCGCCGGCCTGGACGAGGCGTAGGGGATCTTGGACAGGATCTTGGACAGCGCCAGCTCGGTCTGGTGCAGATCATAGGCGATCTGCTGTTCCAGCCATTCGCGGGCGTTGGTGCCGGTCACCTTGGCGATGCGCAGCGCCATGTCGGCGGTCAGGTTGCGGCGGAAGTTCACCAGCTGGTTGATGGTCCGGCGCGACACGCCGGTCAGCTTGGCGAGCTGGTCCTGGGTCAGGCCCAGCTTCTCGAGGACGGTATCGGCGATGGAAACGCCGGGATGTGCGGGACCCGTTGCGACGGTCTTGCCTTTAGCGGCCATTGTTCTCGCGCCCTTCTTGGCGACCCCGGCGGTCCCCCGGCGGGGGTGGCGGCGCACCGACGGGTGCGCGGCCGTTATCGAATGCGCATCCTCGCGGTGCGCGGTTTTCACTTCTGCATGCGCATTGTCCATGCGCATCTGATAAACCTGCGCATGGCTGATGCGCATCGGAACTTTCAGGCGCCGGCCGGTGTGGACGAGACACATGAGGGACTGGACGCACACGTCCGGCTCGCCGCCTGTCACGCGGCGAGCTATAGTAACCACAAACCGCATGGGCTGCATAGACCGTTTGAGTTACACCCGGGGCGGCAGGCCCCGAAATGCGCCCGCGGGCATTCCCGCCCATGCGGATTTCTACACAAAGACTGCAATCAGGAGCGGATCATGGCCCGGAGCAAGGTTTTCATCGGCGAGTCCACGGACGGTCGGGGCTTGTGGCGCCGGCCCTGGGTCTGGCGATCGCTTGTCGCGATCTGCGCCGCCATCATCCTGCTCTACTATCCGATCGGCATGATCGTCGCGAACAAGGTCGACGACGATCCGTCCTTCGCGGTTGCAACATCTGCCGTCCCGCAGGGCGGCAGCGCCGCGGTCGCGATCGCGGCGGCCCTGGTCGACCGCGAGGTGAACCGCAACGGCTGGGTCGCCAATGATCCCTTTTTCCTGCCCTCGGGCGTGCTCGACAACATGCCGAATTTCCAGCAGGGCATCGTCGACGCCGTCTCGACCTTCGCCATCGAACTGCGCGACCAGCTCGGTCGCGTGCGGGGCTCGGGTGCGGTCGACAAGGACCTGCTCGAGGCGCTCAGCACGCTGCAGTATTCGGGCACGAAATGGGTCTTCGACCTGTCGACCTCGATCCTGCCGACCGCGACCTCCGAGGCGCAGTACCGCAAGGGTATCAAGGCGCTGGAAGCCTATAACGCGAATGTCGGCGCCGGCACCGCCGTCTTCGACCGCCGGGCCGACAATCTGCAGGCTGTGATCACCCGCATCGCCCTCGATGTCGGCTCGCTGTCCGCCGCGCTCGACAAGCAGATCCGCGAGAACGGGGGCAGCCTGCTCGACTTCACCTGCGACGATCTGTTCTACCGGGTCAAGGGCACGGCCTATGCCTACCACATGATCCTGAAGGGTCTGCGCGCGGACTTCGGCCCCCTCATCGAGGAGCGTCGCCTCGGTCCCCTGTGGGATTCCGCCGTCGACGGTTTCGCCGAGGTCGCCTCGCTCTCGCCGATGATCGTGTGGAACGGCACCATCGACGGCCAGCTGATGCCGAACCATCTGGTCGGCGAGGGCTTCTTCCTGCTGCGCGCCCGCAGCCAGCTCTACGAGATCGCCGACATCCTGCTGAAGTAAGCGACCTCGACAAACAGGGGCGGGCGATGGCACCATCACCCGTCTCCAACAGGCCCGGCCCGAGATGAGCGAAATCACGCCTCGCCCCGATGTGATGCGGAAATTCCTGGTCGTCGTCGACGATACGCCGGAATGCCGCCTGGCGCTGCGCTACGCGGCACGGCGCGCGCTGAAGACCAAGGGCATCGTTGCCCTGCTCTATGTCATCGAGCCGTCGGACGGGCCGCAGTGGCTGGGGATCCAGAACATCATGCGCGACGAGGCTTTCGACGAGGCGGAATCGATCCTGCACGACCTCGCCGAGGATGTTCAGCGCATCGCCAGCCTGACGCCCGAACTGATCATCCGCGAGGGCATCCGGCGCGAGCAACTGCTGAAGCTGATCGAGGAGGATCCGTCGATCCGCATTCTCGTCCTTGGCGCCGGCGCCGGCGGCGAGGGGCCGGGGCCGCTGGTCTCCGCCCTCGCCGGGCAGATGTCCGGCAGCCTGCGGGTGCCGATCACCCTTGTCCCCGGCCAGCTGACCCCGGACGAGGTCGACGATCTCGCCTGAGGCGCGTCAGTCCTCGTCGGTCGTGTAGATTTCGGTCGGCTCGCGCCG
The DNA here is from genome assembly GCF_049306435.1 of Zavarzinia sp. Taxonomy (NCBI): domain Bacteria; kingdom Pseudomonadati; phylum Pseudomonadota; class Alphaproteobacteria; order Rhodospirillales; family Zavarziniaceae; genus Zavarzinia; species Zavarzinia sp. The sequence continues at coordinate 2,812 of NZ_JBAQRT010000373.1, read as the reverse complement.
GCCGCGCAGCACATGCAGGCCGACCGAGCGCAGGGCATCGGTCATGTCGAGTTCGGCGGCGAAGGTACTGGTCGCCAGCAGCTTGCGGTCCAGCACCTTGCACAGCGCCTCGACCCGGGCGACCTCGTTCACGGCGGGACCGATGACGGTGAAATCCAGCCGCTCGGTCGAGCCGATATTGCCATAGACGACATCGCCATAATTGAGCGCGAAACCGACCTTCAGCCCCGAGGGGCCAAGGGCGGGCGGCAGGTCCTCGATCGCGTCGATCGCCGTCAGGGCCTCGCAGGCGGCGGCCAGCGCCCGGCGGCAGGCGTCGCGCCCGGCGGTGCCGGTGCCCGTGCCCTCGTCGGCCGGGAAGATGGCCAGGCAACCGTCGCCCATGAATTTCAGCACCTCGCCGCCGTGCCCGTGAACGGCAAGGGTGACCGCGTCGAGATAGGCGTCGAGCAGCGCGATGACCTCGCTGGCGCTGGCCCGGTCGGACAGACGGGTGAAACCCCGCATGTCGCAGGACAGGATGGCGGCGCGGATGGTCTCGCCGTCGCCCCGGCGCACGGCGCCCGTCGCCACCCGGCGGGCGGCGTCCCGGCCGAGGTAGAGCGACAGCAGCGTGTCCGAGAGCTGGCGCTGCATCGCCGTCTCGAAACGCAGGGAGAGAATGGGCACCAGATCGTCGAGGCGGGCGATCTCCTCGTCGGTGAAGCCGCCGCGCCGGTCGGTGGCGAAGGCGACGAAGGAGCGCCGGACGGCGGCGAAGTCGAGGGGGCGGATCAGATAGTCGGTGACGCCGACCGCGCGCAGGTCGGCCAGCACGGGAAAGTCATCGGCCGCCGCCGGCCCCTCGAGGCGGCGGCGGAAGCCGGGCGCGCCCAGATGGATGAGGCGCACCGGGCTTGCCCGGTAGAATTCCGACTGCTCGATCTCGAAGCCACGGGCCAGATCGGTCATGCCGTCGTCGCGGTCCCACATCAGGGTGCGGGCGAAGACCTGGGGATGCATGGCGAGCAGGCCCGAGGTCACCCGGCGCAGCGGCAGGCCCTCGGCCAGCAGACGCTGCCCCACCGCGCCGACGAGGCCGGGCGGATCCAGCCTCGCCGCCGCCGGAGACAGGAGAAAGGACGCCACCCCGTCACCGCGCAGGCGGCGCGGCGGCCCGAGCGGCGCCAGCGGCCGCCGGTCGCGGATTTCGGCGGCGATGGCCAGGGTCTCGTCCCAGATCTGGTCGGGAGGCAAGTCGGCGAGATCGGACTTCGACATGGCTGCGTTGCGCGAGTTTGTGATTTCTTGATCTTAAGCGAGGCTTCGGCCATGTAGAGTTAAATATTGACCGGATCTTGTCCGCCTTGACCGGATATAGAGAGGACCATGCCATGTTCATCCAGACTGAAGCGACCCCCAATCCCGCCACGCTGAAATTCCTGCCCGGCCGCGACGTGATGACGGCGGGCACGGTGAACTTCCCGACCAAGACCGCGGCGGAGCGTTCGCCGCTCGCCCGGCGCCTGTTCGCCCTCGACGGCGTGACCGGCATTTTCTTCGGCTCGGATTTCGTCACCGTCTCCAAGGCAGGCGAGACCGCCTGGGACGAGCTGAAGCCGGCGGTGCTCGGCGCCATCGTCGAGCATTACGCCAGCGGCGAGCCGATCCTGGCCGAGGCCGAGACGGCCGCGCCCGTGGCGACGACCGGCCCGGATTCCGAGATCGTCGAGCAGATCAAGGAGTTGCTAGAGACGCGGGTGCGCCCGGCGGTCGCCCAGGACGGCGGTGACATCACTTTTCATGATTTCGAGGACGGCGTCGTCTATCTCCACATGCAGGGCTCCTGCGCGGGCTGTCCCAGCTCGACCGCGACCCTGAAGTCGGGCATCGAGAACATGCTGCGCCACTACATCCCTGAAGTGACGGAAGTCCGCGCCGTCTGAGACATTGGATTTCGGGCCAGGACAATCCCTCGAAAGACAGAGGTTTATCATGAGTGTTGCTTTGAACGACGCGAGCCTCGACCAGCTGTTCCGGTCGGCCCGTACCCATAATGCCTGGACCGACAGGAAGATCGACGAAGCGACCCTGCGCGCGCTCTACGATCTCGTGAAATGGGGCCCGACCAGCGCCAATGCCTCGCCCGCGCGCTTCGTCTTCGTGACGACGCCCGAGGGCAAGGAGCGGCTGAGGCCCGCGCTTTCGGCCGGCAATCTGGACAAGACCATGTCCGCCCCGGTTGCCGTCATCGTCGCCCACGACCTCGATTTCGCGCAGAAGCTGCCGGTGCTGTTTCCCCATGCCCCGGGCGCCAAGGACTGGTTCGCCGCCCCCGCGGTGGAACAGGCCACCGCCTTCCGCAACGGCACGCTGCAGGGTGCCTATCTGATCCTGGCCGCCCGCGCCCTTGGCCTCGATGCCGGTCCGATGTCGGGCTTCGACAATGCCAAGGTCGACGAAGCCTTCTTCGCCGGCACGCGCATCAAGTCGAATTTCCTCGTCAACCTCGGCTATGGCGATCCCGCCGGCCTGTTCCCGCGCAGCCCGCGCCTCGCGTTCGAGGAGGCTGTCACCATCGCCTGAAGGCGGCGGTGAAGCACGAAACAACACCATGATCGTCCTTGCCTTCGATTGCGCGACCGGCCCGACATCGGTCGCCCTGTGGCGGGACGGCACGCTGGCCGGGCGGGCGGACGATGCCCGCCCCCAGGGCCAGGCCGAAAGCCTGGTGCCCCTGATCGGGGCGGTGCTGCAGCAAGCCGGCATCGCCCCCGTCGCCGTCGACCGTATCGCCATCACCCTTGGCCCCGGCTCCTTCACCGGCGTGCGC
>NZ_JBAQRT010000372.1:0-14578 GCF_049306435.1 Zavarzinia sp. | reverse complement strand
GCCCTGGCCGACGCGCTCGACGAGCTGACGAAACGCTTCGGCGACGATCCGGCCGCCTGGCGCTGGGGCGCGGCCCATGTCGCCGAGATGCGGCATCCGATCCTGCGCTTCCTGCCGGTCGTCGGCGGCATGGTCGCCATCACGCCACCGGTCGGGGGCGGCGACGATACGCTGCTGCGCGGGGCCATGCGCTTCTCGGGCTCGGGCGAGCCCTATGCCAGCGTCCATGGCGCCGGCTTTCGCGCGGTCTACGACCTTGGCGACCTCGGCCGCTCGCGCTTCATGATCGCCACCGGCCAGTCGGGCAATCCCTATTCGCCCCATTGGTCCGACATGGCGCCCCTGTGGGCCGGGGACAAATATGTCGAGATCCCGCTTTCGCCGGAGGCGATCGACGGCGACCGCCGCGGTTTGTCGCCATCTGAGTGACCATGGTCATAGTCTGATCGCATTTTGCTGCATAAGCTAAGGACACAGTAAGCAACAAGGGGATCAACGTGGCGGGTGGACGGCTCGACAGTTTGAGGGGAGCGGCGCTGCTGGCGGCGATTGCTGCCCTGCCGTCGGCCGTCGAAGCCAAGTCGCTGGATGCCGTCGCCGTCGTCAACGGCCGCCTGACCGGCAATATCAATGGCGTCATGATCGATGCCCGTGATCTTGTCGGCAACAGCTTCGAGGAAGGGCTTCTGACCTATTCCATCGTCGACGCGGCCCATGATCCCTTCCTGCCCGGGCTCTGGCGCTATCGCATCACCTGGAAAGCGGGGGGTAGCCGCGACTGGAGCGCCTTGTGCCGCAATTCGCGCGGCTCGACCGGCTGGGCCTATGCGGTGCCCGGCGAAGATGGCCCCCATTTCGTCTGCGAAGATACCGACATGGCGGTCTGTTTCGCCAAGGCCAATGGCCTGTCGGCCCAGCGCGCCGTCGCGCTTTGTCTCGGAAATTGAGGATTTCCGCCCCTTTGCGATGCAAGAGGGCTTGCCGCATTGCGGCAATTTCATGAACACTGATCGCGGGTGGACCTGCCCCCGCGGTCAAGGAGTGTCGTCATGAATGCTGAAACCTCACCCCTCAAGTTTTCCCATGTGAAGGAGGGCGACACGCCCTTCGTCAGCGAAGGTCTGCGCGACTTCTTCCTCTATCGGGACCTGGGCATCACGGCGGCGACCGGCGGCAAGGTCATCGCCCAGCTGGTCAAGGCCAACATGGCGCCGGAAGCCGGCACCGGCTGGCACCGCCATGTCGCGGATTTTCATATCGTCATCATGCTGAAGGGCTGGGCCCGCTTCATGTATGAGGACAAGGACACGCTGGTCGAGGCCGGCGACTGCGTGCACCAGCGCCCGGGCATCACCCATTACCTGTATGACTATTCGCCCGACATGGAATATCTGGAGATCGTCGGCCCGGCGGATTTCGCCACGGTCGATGTCGAAGGCCCCTGCGCCGTGCCTGTCCCCAAGGGCTGGTAAGACCGTCCGGCGGCCCGGCAGATCAGTCTGCCGGGCGCCTCGTGTCCGGTATCAGAGGCTGGCGTTCAGGCGTGCCAGCGCATCCGCCAGTTTCGCGCGCAGCCTGCCCGCGTCCTCGGCCCGCTCGCGCTGTTCCTCGATCACTTCGGGCGCGGCCTTGGCGATGAAGCCGGCGTTGTTCAGTTTGCCCGTGATCTTGGCCAGTTCCTGATCCGCCTTGCCGATTTCCTTTTCCAGCCGCTTCTTCTCGGCCGCGATGTCGATGACATCGCCCAGCGGCAGCGCCGCCGTGGTGCCGCCGACGACGAGCTGGACCGAGCCCTTGGGCGCGGCATCGGCGAAGGATATCGCCGAGAGACGGGCGAGGCGCGCGATCAGCTCGCCATGGCGCTCCACCCGGCCCTGGGCAACAGCATCGGCGGCGACCAGCACCAGATCGAGCTTGGCGCCCGCGGGCACGTTGGATTCGGCGCGGAGCGCGCGGATCTCGGTCACGAGGTCGATCACCCACTGCACCTCGGCATCGGCGGCGCTATCCGCGATCGCGGGATCGACCACCGGCCAGGGCGCCAGCACGAGGTCGCTGGCCCGGGCCAGGCCCGCCGTCTCGGCCGTCTTCGCCCACAGCTCCTCGGTGATGAAGGGCATGAAGGGATGCAGAAGGGCCAGGATACGGTCGAGGACATGGGCGGCGACCGCCCGCGTCTCGGCCTTCACCACCTCGTCCGTGCCGTTCAGCAGCGGCTTGACCAGTTCGAGATACCAGTCGCAGAAAGTGCCCCAGACGAACTGATAGACGCCGAGCGCCGCCTCATTGAAGCGATAGGCTTCGATCGCGGCGACGACGCCCGCCGTCGCCCGCTCCGCCTCGCCCAGAAGCCAGCGGTTGATGATGTTGGTGACGGTCGCGGGGTCGAAGCCGGGCACGATCCGGCATTCGTTCATCTCGCAGAAACGCGCCGCATTCCACAGCTTCGTCGTGAAGTTGCGATAGCCCTCGACCCGCTGGGTCGACAGCTTGATGTCGCGGCCCTGGGCCGCCATGGCGGCCAGGGTGAAGCGCAGCGCGTCGGCGCCATATTTCTCGATGAGGTCGAGGGGATCGATCACGTTCCCCTTCGACTTCGACATCTTCTGCCCCTTCTCGTCGCGGACGAGGGCATGGATGTAGACCGTGTGGAACGGCACTTCCTTCATGAAATGCAGGCCCATCATCATCATCCGGGCGACCCAGAAGAAGATGATGTCGAAGCCGGTCACCAGCACGTCGGTCTTGTAGTGACGCTTCAGGACCTCGGTCTCCTCGGGCCAGCCGAGGGTCGAGAAGGGCCACAGCGCCGAGGAGAACCAGGTGTCGAGCACGTCCTCGTCGCGGGTCAGCGAGACTTGCGCGCCGTAATGGGCGGCGGCGGCGGCCAGCGCTTCCGCCTCCGTTTCCTCGACGAAGACATGGCCGTCCGGTCCGTACCAGGCCGGGATCTGATGGCCCCACCACAGCTGACGCGACACGCACCAGGGCTGGATGTTGTTCATCCATTCGAAATAGGTCTTGTCCCAGTTCTTCGGGACAAAGACCGTGTCGCCCTGCTCCACCGCCTTGATCGCCGGCTGGGCCAGGGTCTTGGCGTCGACATACCACTGGTCGGTCAGCATCGGCTCGATGACGACGCCGGAGCGGTCACCGAAGGGCTGCATCAGGACATGGTCCTTGACCTCGACAAGGAATCCCTGGATTTCGAGATCTTCGACGATGCGCTTCCGCGCCTCGAACCGGTCGAGACCGCGATAGGCCTCGGGAATGAAAGCCTCGTCGACGATCCTGGCGTGGATGTCGAGCACGGCGATCTGTTCGAGATTGTTGCGCTTGCCGACCTCGAAATCGTTGAAGTCATGGGCCGGGGTGATCTTCACCGCGCCCGTGCCCTTCTCGGGATCGGAATAGGTATCGGCAACGACGGGAATGCGCCGGCCGGTCAACGGCAGGATCACGAATTTGCCGACCAGATCCTTGTAACGCTCGTCGTCCGGATGGACCGCGACGCCGCTGTCGCCCAGCATGGTTTCGGGCCGCGTGGTCGCGACCACGATCGACTGCTCGCTGCCCTCGACCGGATAGCGGATGTGCCACATGTGACCCTTGGTTTCCCGGCTCTCGACCTCGAGATCGGAAATCGCGGTCAGGAAATGCGGGTCCCAGTTGACCAGCCGCTTGTCCTTGTAAAGCAGACCCTGGCGGTGGAGCGTGACGAAGACCCGGCGCACGGCCGCCGACAGGCCCTCGTCCATGGTGAAGCGCTCGCGGCTCCAGTCGCAGGACGCGCCGAGGCGGCGCAACTGGCGGGTGATGGTGCCGCCCGAGACTTCCTTCCAGGCCCAGACCCGGCGGATGAATTCCTCGCGGCCCAGTTCGCGCCGGCCGACATTCTCGCCCGACTGGGCCAGTTGGCGTTCCACCACCATCTGGGTCGCGATGCCGGCATGATCGGTGCCCGGTTGCCACAGCACGTCGCGGCCGCGCATCCGCTCGAAGCGGCACAGGATATCCTGCAGCGTGTTGTTCAGGGCATGGCCCATGTGCAGGCTGCCGGTCACGTTCGGCGGCGGAATCACGATGGTGAAGGGCTCGCCTTCCGCGTTCCGCCCGGCCTTGAAGGCGCCGGACGCCTCCCAGGCCGCATAGAGCCGGGGTTCGGTTTCCTGGGGATCGTAAGTCTTGTCGAGCATGATCGAATCTTGAATGAAAGGGCCCCGTCGCCCGGGCGAGGCTATGATGCCTCACCGCGACGGAGCGAGGGCCGGCATCACGCCGGCCGATACAGGATCAGAGCGAACCGCGGCCGGTGATGCGGGCCAGTTCCTCGGCGACCGCCCGTTCTACGATGGCGGGCAGATGGGCGTCCAGCCAGGCTTTCAGCATGGGACGCATCAGATCTTCCGCCACCTGTTCGACGGTGCGGCCATCACCGACCGGCTCATGCGACGAAACGGAAGGACGGGCGGCATCGGCCACCTGGGCGAAAGCATTGCGCGCCTGATTCGCGATCGGTGTTGAAACCAGCGGCTCGCGGGGCGGCGGGGCACTCGACATCGGCATGTCCTCTTGCGCGGCCGAAGAGGCCGGCGGAACGGGGGTGTCGGCTTCGACGAAATTGTCGAGCGGCGAGTCATCGGGGACAATCGGGGGCGCCACCGGCACCGGCGGCGGCACGACGGCGCGGACCGGCTCGGCCTCCCGGGCCTCATGGGGCGGCAGCGATACGACGCTGCCGTCATCCGCCACCATTTCCGTCAGGTCCAGCACGGCGGCGGCCATCGCCGGATCGGCGGGCTCAGCCTCCCTGCCCTCGCCTTCCTCCGCGATGATGCGGCGGATCGAGGCCAGGATATCTTCCATCGACGGGTCGGCGGCACCTTTCGCCGCGTCGCCGTCCCGCTTCAACTCTTCGCTCATTCCAAGTCCCTGCCGCCCGGGGCAACCCCTGTAACCGCCAAAACTACGTTACACGGCTGCCGATGGGAAGGGGGCGGCGCAGGCGACCACACCGGGACCGGGGTCCCGATCAGTCGTAGCCGAACCAGCGGCCCCGGCTCTTGTCGTAATGGGCCAGCGGATCGTAGCGATCGCCCGCCAGATTGAGGTTTTCGGCGGTCAGCCGGCCGACAGCCGAGAGCAGCGAAAAGGCGGCCGAATATTCGGTGCCCTGGGCCCGGACCAACGCGACATTGGAATTGAGCAATTCCCGCTCGGCGTCGAGCACGTCGAGCACGGTGCGCGAGCCGACGGCCGATTCCTGACGCACGCCTTCAAGCGCCAGCGTGTTGGCGGCCACCGCCTGCTTCTGGGATTCGATCACCGCGCGGGCGGCGCGCAGCTGGTCCAGCGCGTTGGACGCGCCCTCGACCACCGAACGCTGCGTCGCCGAGACTTCGGAAAGACGCTGGCTGGCGGTCTGCTGATTCTGCCGGATGGTCGCGTATTCGGAACCGGACTGATAAAGCGGCACGGAAACCTGCAGCTCGATCAGGGCATCATCGGTCCGGTCGACGCTGACGCTCTGATCCTGGGCCCGGGCGATCTGACCGTGCAGGCTGACCTGCGGCAGAATCGTGCTGCGGGCGATGTCGATACCGTCACGGGCGGCTGCCTCGGCATAGCGGGCGGCGTTCAGATCCGGATTCTCGGCCAGCGCGATCGCGCGGGCCTCATCGAGGCTGGGCGGCAGCGGCGGCAGCGGCGGCAGGGCCTGCAGCGTGCCGGGAGGCGCGCCCACCGCCCGTTCGTAATTCTGCCGGGCCTGGTTCAGATCCGATTCGGCGCCCTTCAGCTGCGACACCGCCTCGGCGAGGCGGGCTTCCGACTGGGCGACGTCCGTCCTGGTCAATTCGCCGACGCGGAAACGATCGCGGGAGGCGTCGAGTTCGCGCTGCAGGACCTGGACGTTCTTCTCGTTCAGCGAGACCACGGCCTGATTCGTGATGATGCTGACATAGGACTGGACGACGGACAGCAGAACGCTCTGCTCCGTCGACTTCAGCTGAGCCCGGCCGGCCAGGACCTGATTGTCGGCGGCACTGGTTTCAGCAAGGGTGCGCCCCCCACGATAGATCGGCTGGGTGCCCGACAGGGCGACGGACCAGGGATTGAGATCTGTATTGACCTTCACGCCGCCCGGCACCGTGTTTTCCTGGGTCTCGAAACCGCCGGAGCCGGAAATCGTCACCGTCGGACGCCAGCCGGACAGCGCCTTGGCGATTTCCTCGTCGGTCGCGCGGAGGGCGGCCCGCTGCGCATCCAGAGTCGGATTGCTCGCATAGGCGGTCGCCAGGGCGTCGTTCAGGGTTTCGGCGAAGGCCGGCGTACCGCCAACGATCGCCATCAGCGCCACGAGACTTACCAAACGCTTAGCCATCTTCACCGTCCTGCCCTTGCTGCCTTCCGGGTCGGAAGCAATGGACTTCAAAATACAGGGACCACCCGGCGATGACAATCAAGGCCGGATAGCGACAGATGCATAGAATGAATGTTCATTCTAGCGGGCAGTCAAGCGTGATTTGAACCGGACGAGGCTCGCCAGCCATGCCCGCCGTCAATACCTCGCCATTCCCGGCGCTGCGACCTGCGCCCAGCGGTCGATTCCACCCGTCAGATTGATGGCGCCGTCGACGCCCTGCGCCCGCAGCCACAGGGTGGCCTGCATGCTGCGCATGCCATGGTGGCAGACCACCACGACCTCCTGGCCCTCGGCGACGGCTTCCGCGTCGAAACGGCGGGACAATTCACCAAGGGGGATGTTCATCGACGCTTCAAGGCTGCAGATCTCGAATTCCCAGGGCTCGCGCACATCGAGGATGAACGGCCGATCCCCGGCGGACAAGCGCTCGGCCAGGGCTTCCACATCGATCTGCAGCGCGCCCATGTCTTCAGAACACGAAGGCGGCGGGGCGGGCGAAACCGGGCAATGCCGGCGTCGCCGCGTCGAACAGCGGCCGGCGGCCGACGATACCGCCAACCTTGGTATAGAGCGTGGCGACGCCGATCGGACCGTCGCGGAGCACGGCGATCAGCCGGCCGCCTTCCGCCAACTGGGCGAACAGCGCCGCCGGCACCTCGGGCACCGACGCTTCGATCAGCACGACGTCATAGGGCGCCGCCGCGGCATGGCCCCTGGCCATGTCGCCGACCACGACCGTGACATTGCCAAGGCCGAGAGCCGCGATCGCCGCCTTCGCCTTGTCGGCGAGGCCAGCTTCGGCCTCGAGGGCGACGACCTTGCCCGCCAGATGGGCGAGCACGGCGGCGGTGTAGCCCGAGCCGGCGCCGAGATCGAGCACCGTGTCACCCGGATTGATCGCCGCTTCCTGCAACATGCGGGCAAAGACCCGCGGCTCGACCAGATAACGGCCGCCACCGATGTTCAGATCCTCGTCGACATAGGCGACGGACTTCAGGGCCTCCGGCACGAAGTCCTCCCGCGGCACCGCGAGCAGCGCCTGATGGACGCGGCCATCGGTGACCTTGTTCGTCTTGATCTGGCTTTCCAGCATCAGGCGACGGAGGGCTGCGAAATCGGCCATGACTGTGATCCGGTTCAATGATGATCCATGACTTATACGAGGTCGCCCCTCGGCTTTCAACGTATGCGGCGGTGCGAAATGGCGTCGCGTCCGGTTCCGGTCGGTTGCGTTGATCGAAGCGGTCTGCTATATCCCCCGCTCTCTGCGGGGCGACGTGGCGGAATGGTTACGCAGCGGACTGCAAATCCGTGTATACCGGTTCGATTCCGGTCGTCGCCTCCAGAGAGAATTGCACAAAGGCCTTTGCTTCGAGACGAATCGACGGTATAAGGCCGACCTCCGCTTCGGCGGGAACAGTTTTGTCGGTTTGACCGACTGTTCCTCGGTAGCTCAGCGGTAGAGCAACCGGCTGTTAACCGGTTGGTCGCTGGTTCGAATCCGGCCCGGGGAGCCAAATTGAAACCCCGCATCGTGGTGCGCGTCACCCGGTGCGGGGTTTTCTTTTTATGGCCCCCTCCCCTTCTCTCAATCATGCCTTGCCCGATCGCCGCAAGACGAACAGGTGATTCCCCGCCGCGCGGCAGGAACTCGTGCCGCGCCTGCCGGGACCGCGCATGAAGAAAGAAAGATACGAAGGCTGGGCCGGGAAACAAAAAAGCCGCCCCCGAAGGGACGGCTTCTTGTTTCGTGGTGGCGCGAGTGGCGGGGCTCGAACCCGTGACCTCCGGCGTGACAGGCCGGCGCTCTAACCAACTGAGCTACACCCGCGTAACCAGCGAAGGTCGCCCTTTTAGCGGTGCGTCCGATTCGTGTCAAAGACTGAAATCACCTTGCGGCGACATTTCCCCGGACCCCGCCGGAAAGCCCTTCGGCCATGAAAAAAGGCCGCCCCGGAGGGCGACCTTTTTTCCATCATCTTCGTGGTGGCGCGAGTGGCGGGGCTCGAACCCGTGACCTCCGGCGTGACAGGCCGGCGCTCTAACCAACTGAGCTACACCCGCGTAACCAGCGAAGGCGGTCCTTTTATGCTGCGGCATCATGGGTGTCAAGCGACTTTCACCGCCTGGCGACCTTGCCTTCGCGACAAAGACCGGAAACGACATGGTGGGCGATGACGGGATCGAACCGCCGACATCCTCGGTGTAAACGAGATGCTCTACCGCTGAGCTAATCGCCCCTGTCCATGCCGGGCACCGGATCGCAGGGACCCGGAAAGAGGACCGGCCGCGCCCGAAGGTGCGGCCGGCAACAGAAGTCCTGGCGGCCGGCGGCTGCCGGTCGCGTCGAACCTCAGTTCAGCGCGTCCTTCAGGCCCTTGCCCGGACGGAATTTCGGCTGCACCGACGCCGGGATCTCGATCTTTTCGCCCGTGCGCGGATTGCGACCTTCGGAAGCCGCGCGCTTCACGGCGTCGAAAGTACCGAAGCCGACCAGACGCACATCGTCGCCCGTCTTCAGCGCGTTGGTGATCGCCTCGAAAACGGCGTCGACGGCGCGACCCGCGTCCGCCTTGGAAAGACCGGCCGAGTCAGCGACTGCCGCGATGAGATCGTTCTTATTAGCCACTCTCGCCCCCTTGATGAGGTTGTTCGTTCCGGCCGAAATGCCCGCCGGAATCGCCGCGATCTTAAGAGCCGTCCCATAGGGCGTCAAAGCAAAAAACCGAGGATTTCCGCCATTCTGAACGCCTAAAAAAAAGCCGCCGGCACATTTGTCGTGTGCCGGCGGCGTGCATTTGTGCATTCAGGTCAATGCGTGACCAGCGTATCCACGTCCGCCTTCACTTCGGCGGCGGGCTGAGCCTCCGGCGGCGGGGCCCATTCGATCGGCTCGACCGGCCGGGTCAGGGCCCTCGCCAGGACTTCGTCCACCGTGCTGACCGGCACGATCTCGAGCCCGGCCTTCACATTGTCCGGAATCTCGGCCAGGTCCTTCTCGTTGTCCTTCGGGATCAGCACCGTCTTGATGCCGCCCCGCAGGGCCGCCAGGAGCTTTTCCTTCAGGCCGCCGATCGGGAACACCCGGCCGCGCAGCGTGATCTCGCCGGTCATGGCGATGTCGCGCCGCACCGGGATCTGGGTCAGCACCGAGACGATCGAGGTCGCCATGCCGACACCGGCCGAGGGGCCGTCCTTCGGGGTTGCCCCTTCCGGCACATGGACATGGATATCGCTCTTCTCGAAGGCCGTCGGCTTGATGCCGAAGGAAGCCGCCCGGCTGCGAACATAGGAAGTCGCCGCCGAGATCGATTCCTGCATCACGTCGCCGAGCTTGCCGGTGGTGGTCACCTTGCCCTTGCCGGGCAGCAGCACGGATTCGATCTGCAGCAACTCGCCGCCAACTTCGGTCCAGGCCAGGCCCGTCACCACGCCGATCTGATCTTCCTCGTCGATCTCGCCGAAGCGGAAACGCTTCACGCCGGCATATTTCTCGAGGTTCTCGGACGTGACCGTGATCGCGGCGACGCCGTCCTGCAGGATCTCGCGGATCGCCTTTCTTGTCAGATTGGCGATTTCGCGCTCGAGGCTGCGCACGCCCGCTTCGCGGGTGTAGTAGCGCACGAGGTCGCGCAGGGCTTCGTCGGTGATCGCCCACTCGCCCTTCTTCAGGCCGTGTTCCTTCACCTGCTTGTCGATCAGGTGCCGCTTCGCGATCTCGACCTTCTCATCTTCCGTGTAACCGGCGATGCGGATGATCTCCATGCGGTCCAGCAACGGCTGCGGCATCCGCAGCGAGTTGGCCGTGGTCACGAACATCACATCCGACAGATCGTAGTCCACTTCGAGATAGTGGTCGGCGAAGGTCGCGTTCTGTTCGGGATCCAGCACCTCGAGGAGAGCCGACGACGGATCGCCCCGGAAGTCCTGGCCGAGCTTGTCGATCTCGTCCAGCAGGAACAGCGGGTTGGACGCCTTGGCCTTCTTCATCGCCTGGATGATCTTGCCGGGCATCGAGCCAATGTAGGTCCGCCGATGACCGCGGATCTCGGCCTCGTCACGCACGCCGCCCAGCGACATGCGGATGAACTGCCGCCCCGTCGCCCTGGCGATCGACTTGCCGAGCGAGGTCTTGCCAACGCCGGGAGGACCGACGAGGCACAGGATCGGCCCCTTCACCTTGGTCGCGCGCTGCTGCACGGCCAGATATTCGAGGATGCGTTCCTTGACCTTCTCGAGACCATAGTGATCCGTGTCGAGAACCTTCTGGGCCTCGCGGATGTCCTTCTTGACCTTGGACTTCTTACCCCACGGAATCGACAGCAGCCAGTCGAGGTAGTTGCGGACCACCGTCGCCTCGGCCGACATCGGGGACATCGAGCGCAGCTTCTTGATCTCGGCCATCGCCTTTTCGTTCGCTTCCTTCGAGAGCTTGGTCTTCTTGACCCGCTCCTCGATCTCGGCGACTTCGTCGCGGCCTTCCTCGCCCTCGCCCAGTTCCTTCTGAATGGCCTTCATCTGCTCATTCAGATAGTACTCGCGCTGGGTCTTCTCCATCTGGCGCTTCACGCGGCTGCGGATCTTCTTCTCGACCTGCAGCACGCCGATCTCGCCTTCCATCAGGCCGTAGACCTTCTCCAGGCGCTCGGAAACCGTGGTGATTTCCAGCACTTCCTGCTTGTCGGCAACCTTGGTCGCGAGATGCGAGGCGACGGTATCGGCCAGTTTCGACGGATCGTCGATCTGGTTGACCGAAACGAGAACCTCGGGCGGGACCTTCTTGTTCAGCTTCACATATTGCTCGAACTGGGAAACGACCGAGCGCGCGAGGGCGTCAACCTCGTGCTTGTCGCTGTCCTCGTCCGGCACGGACACGGCACGGGCCTGGAAGAAGGCTTCGTTCTCGACGAAGTCGACGATGCGCGCGCGCGATCCGCCCTCGACCAGCACCTTCACGGTGCCGTCCGGCAGTTTCAGCAGTTGCAGGACAGAAGCGATGGTGCCGACGTCATAGACGTCCTTTTCCGTCGGATTGTCCTGGGCGGCGTTGCGCTGGGCGACGAGCAGGATCTGCTTGTCGTCCTTCATCACATCTTCAAGGGCCTTGACCGACTTTTCGCGCCCGACGAACAACGGCACGATCATGTGCGGAAAGACGACGATGTCCCGCAGGGGCAGAACCGCATAAACCTGGGCGTCGCCTTGCTCGGTTTTATTGCTCATGGGCTGTCTTTCAGAATGGGCCGAAGCAGGACCGGCCCGAGAGCGGCACCGATCCCGTCGCCCGCAGGGGGGACAGACTTCTCGCCGCCTTCAGGGTGACCATCTGGCGGCTTGAATTATTAACGATGTGAGGGTGCCGGCGCCCCCATTCAAGGGGGGCGCCGATCAGGATGGGGAATGCGAGGCCCTCAGGCACCGCTCGCCTTGTCTTCGCGCCGCTCCGCGTAGGAATAGAGCGGGCGGGCCCGGCCATCGACGACCTCGGCATTGACCACGACTTCCTCGACACCGTCGAGGGTCGGCAGCTCGAACATGGTCTCGAGCAGGATCTGCTCCATGATCGAGCGCAGACCACGGGCACCGGTCTTGCGGGCGATCGCCCGGCGGGCGACGGCCTTCAGCGCATCCTCGGTGAAGGACAGCTTGGTGTTCTCCATGTCGAAGAGACGCTGGTACTGCTTGAGCAGTGCGTTCTTCGGCACCGAGAGAATTTCCACCAGCGCCTCTTCCGAGAGGTCGTTCAGCGTGGCGAGCACCGGCAGGCGGCCGACGAATTCCGGGATCAGGCCGAATTTCAGCAGATCCTCGGGTTCGACATCCTTCAGGATCTCGCCGGTGCCCCGATCGTCCGGCCCCTTCACCTCGGCGCCGAAGCCGATCGACTTGCCCTGGCGACGGCCGGCGATGATCCGCTCGAGCCCGGCGAAGGCGCCGCCGCAGATGAACAGGATGTTGGTCGTGTCCACCTGCAGGAACTCCTGCTGCGGATGCTTGCGACCGCCCTGGGGCGGCACGCTCGCGACCGTGCCTTCCATGATCTTCAGCAGGGCCTGCTGCACACCCTCGCCCGAGACGTCGCGGGTGATCGACGGGTTGTCGGACTTGCGGCTGATCTTGTCGACTTCGTCGATGTAGACGATGCCGCGCTGCGCCCGCTCGACATTGTAGTCGGCGGACTGGAGCAGCTTGAGGATGATGTTCTCCACATCCTCGCCGACATAACCGGCCTCGGTCAGGGTCGTCGCATCCGCCATGGTGAAGGGCACGTCGAGGATGCGGGCAAGGGTCTGGGCCAGCAACGTCTTGCCGCAGCCGGTCGGGCCGATCAGCAGGATGTTGGACTTGGCCAGCTCGACGTCATTGCTCTTCGACGCGTGGCTGAGGCGCTTGTAGTGGTTGTGGACGGCGACCGACAGGACGCGCTTGGCGTGGAACTGACCGATCACGTAATCGTCCAGCACGCGGCAGATGTCCTGCGGGGTCGGAACCCCGTCACGGGTCTTCACGAGGGCCGACTTGTGCTCCTCGCGAATGATGTCCATGCACAGCTCGACACATTCATCGCAGATGAAAACGGTCGGGCCGGCAATGAGCTTGCGCACCTCGTGCTGGCTCTTTCCGCAGAAAGAGCAGTACAGGGTGTTCTTGGAGTCGCTGCCGCTGAGCTTGGTCATCTTCACTCCATCCCATTCCCCGCGCCCGAATGCTAAAAGCCTTTTTGTGCATCGCACAAGGGGCTTTCACCACCGGGGACGGCGAGCGCCGATTGCGCCAGTTCCTTGGCGCGGCGACGGACCGGCCCGACGGGGCACGAGTCAGGCACCGCTCCGGTGCCAGCCATGATCGATACGAGCATGGCTAACGGCTACCTATCAAGTCATGTTTACGTTCGAAGACATTGCTTCCAGGTAAACAATCCAACCGCAACGGGGCGAAAACCAGCCGTCGGCCCTCGCCCCGCCCATTTGCGTCAGGCCGCCGCCTTGTCCGCCTCGGGATCGGGCCGGGCGGTGAAGACCTGATCGATCAGGCCGAAATCCTTGGCCTGGTCGGCGGTCATGAAGTTGTCGCGTTCCAGCGCCTGCTCGATCTTCTCGACCGGCTGGCCGGTGTGCTGAACATAGATTTCGTTCAGCCGCTTGCGCAGGGCGAGAATCTCGCGCGCCTGGATTTCGATGTCGGTCGCCTGACCCTGGGCGCCACCCGACGGCTGATGCACCATGATGCGCGAATTCGGCAGCGCGATCCGCATCCCCGGCGCGCCCGCCGCCAGCAGCAGCGAGCCCATGGAACACGCCTGACCGAAGCACACGGTCGAGACCTTCGGCTTGATGTACTGCATCGTGTCGTAAATGCCGAGGCCCGAAGTGACGACGCCGCCCGGCGAATTGATATAGAGGGCGATATCCTTCTTGGGGTTCTCGGCTTCAAGGAACAGCAGCTGCGCCGTGATCAGCGACGAGACCGCATCATTCACCGGGCCGACCAGGAAAATGATGCGCTCCTTGAGCAGACGGGAATAGATGTCGAAGGCCCGCTCGCCCCTCGCCGTCTGTTCGACCACCATGGGCACCAGGGTGTTCATGGTGAATTCGTACGGATCCTTCATCATCATGTCGTCTCCTGTCCCTGCCCCAGATATGAACGGCCGAATCTGAACGGCAGGGCTATGCCTAACGGTTAGCATCTGTCGATGCTTCGTGGCAATTTCAAGAACGGGGGGCAAGGGCACGCAAGCGAAAGCCGCAGGGCCGCCAGCGCCGGACGCAGGGGTCAGTTCCCCGTCTCGTCACTCCGGCGAAGGCCGGAGTCTCGGGACGAGATCGCGCCCCTGTCGTCGCGAGGCTCCGGCCTTCGCCGGAGCGACGAGGGCTTGGATTAATTCCCAGACTCTTGGCGAAGAGGATGACCACTTCTCAGCATAAAAACGAAATCATTTTTAGGTTTATTTGGATTAATTCCTATATCTTCTCGGATTGCATAAAGCAAATCAGTCAATAATTTGTCATGCACGTCAGGTTCCCTTAGAGCCTGACCCAAAAGCCTATTGCGCCCGGCAGGGTTGTGTGATTCACCGAATCCGTCGGCTTGACGGAGGTGATTTGTGGCGTGGACGGATGAGCATCGGGCGGCCTATCGGCGCGAGGGCGG
>NZ_JBAQRT010000371.1:0-11938 GCF_049306435.1 Zavarzinia sp. | reverse complement strand
GTTTCCGCCGGCAGGCCGGCCGCGACCAGGCGGGCGACCATGTCCCCGACCGTGCGCCCGCCCATGTAGACGACGAGCGTGGTGCGGGCATCGGCCAGACCCCGCCAGTCGAGCGTGTCCGGCAAGGTGCCATGGCGCGAATGGCCTGTGACGAAGCGGACCGACTGGGCGTGATCGCGGTGGGTCAGCGAGACGCCGAGGGCCGACGCCATGGCGAGGGCGGCGGTAATGCCCGGGATCACCTCGACCGCGATGCCCTCGCGGCGCAGACGCTCGATCTCCTCGCCGGCGCGGCCGAAGATCATGGGATCGCCCGACTTCAGGCGCACCACCTGCTTGCCCTTGCGGGCGAATTTCACCATCAGGTCGTCGATATCCTGCTGCCGGCACGAGGCACGGCCACCGCGCTTGCCGACCGCGAGGCAACGCGCCTTCCGGTGCACGAGGTCGAGGATGCCGTCGCCGACCAGATCGTCGAACAGCACGACATCCGCCGCCTGCAGCGCCTTCACCGCCTTCAGGGTCAGGAGATCGGGATCGCCCGGGCCGGCGCCGACCAGCGTGACCCGCCCCGGGCCCCTGGCCGATCCGGGCGGCACGGCAGCGCCGCCCCGGACCAGTTTCACCTCAACCGGCTTTCGCTGTTGAACAGGCATCGATCAGCCTCCCGATTTCCATGCGGCAGGAGCCGCAGTTGGTTCCCGCCTTCAGGCATGAGCCAATGGCGTCGATGGACTGGGCGCCGGCCTTCACCGCCGCCGTGATCTGATTGACCCCGACCGAGAAGCAGGAACAGACAAGGGCGCCCGGATCGGCTGCCGCGTCGCCGCCCCGGCCCGCCAGCAGGCGCAGCCGCTCGGCGCCATCGAGCGCGCGGCCCAATTGTCCGATCAGCCAGCCCCGGGCGATTTCCACCGGCTCCGGCGCGACGAACAGCGCGGCGGACAGCACCCCCGCCTCATAGACCGCGAAACGGTAGAGGCCCCGGGCGACATCGCGATAGGCGAGGACGTCCGCCCCCTCGGCGGGTTCGAGCAGGGCCGTCATCGCCGCCGGCCAGTCGTCCGGCGCATCGGCGCCGCCCAGCTCGGCCCGAAAGCCGCCCTCGACCGGCGCCAGCGCCCAATAGTCGAGGTCCGAGACCACGGGACGGCGGCGGCTGACGGCGAAACCATACCAGGCCGCCTGGAACCGCCGCAGCGAGACCGGGGTGAATTTCGATTCCGGCTGGCCCGAGACAGGATCGACATGGGACGCGACCAGGGCATCGACCCGCGCGCGCGCTGCCTGCTGCCCGGTCCAGTGAATGGGCGCGAAGACGGCGCCCGGGCGCTGGCGCTCGGTGACCAGCACGCGCAGGAGCGCGCCGCCGCGATCGCTCTCGATCAGGGCGAGGTCGGCGGCGGCAAGGCCGAGGGCGCGGGCATCCGCCGGATTCACCTCGACGAAGGGCTCGGCGTAATGGCTGGTCAGGCGGGCGGCCTTGCCGGTCCGCGTCATCGTGTGCCACTGGTCGCGCACGCGGCCGGTGTTCAGGATCAGCGGCCTTGCCGCCGAGGTCTGGCCCCGGGCCGGACGCCAGGGCGTCGCCACGAAACGGGCCTTGCCATCAGGGTGATGGAATTTTCCATCGCCGAAGAAGCGCTGGCGCGGCCCCTGCCCCGCCGGCCGTGGCCAGTGGAACGGGGCGAGGCCCTCGTAACCCGCCACGTCGATTTCGGCATGGGCACCGATATCGAAATCGCGGCGACCGTCATTGCCATGGGCCGAGAGGGCGGCATGTTCTCGGAAGATCGCGGAAGGACCATCCCAGTCGAAGCCGGAAAAGCCCATGCGCCGCGCCACCTCCGCCATCTGCCACCAGTCCGCCCTCGCCTCGCCCGGGGGCGGCAGGAAGGCGCGCTGGCGCGAGATGCGGCGTTCGGAATTGGTCACCGTGCCATCCTTTTCGCCCCAGGCGGTGGAGGGCAGCAGGACATGGGCGTGTCGCGTCGTGTCGGTATCCCGCACCACGTCGGAGACGACGACGAAGGGGCAGCGGCCGAGTGCCGCCACGACCCGATCGGCATCGGGCAGGCTGGCGGCCGGATTGGTCGCCATGATCCACAGGGCCTTGATGCGCCCGTCATGCACCGCCTCGAACAGGTCGACCGCCTTCAGGCCCGGCCTGTCGGCGATACGGGGGGCATTCCAGAAATCCCGCACCAGCGCGCGATGGGCGGGATTGTCGAGCTCCATATGGGCGGCGAGCTGATTGGCGAGGCCGCCAACCTCGCGCCCGCCCATGGCATTGGGCTGGCCGGTGACCGAAAAGGGCCCCATGCCCGGGCGGCCGATGCGCCCGGTGAGCAGGTGGCAATTGATGATCGCGTTCACCTTGTCGGTGCCCGCGCTCGACTGGTTCACGCCCTGGGAATAGACGGTGACAACCCGCTCCGTCGCGGCGAGGAGGTTGAAGAAGCGCTCTACCTCCGCCGGCGAAAGCCCGGTCGTCCGCGCCGTCGTCCGGATGTCGAAGCCGGCGGCGGCCCCCAGCGCCCCGGCGAGACCGCTGGTGTGGCGGTCGACGAAGCCCGCGTCCAGCCGGGGACCGGCGGCGAGATGCAGGAGAAGGCCGTTGAACAGCGCGACATCGGCGCCCGGCGCGATGCCGAGGTGCAGATCCGCCAGTTCGCTGGTCGCGGTGCGGCGAGGATCGATGGTGACGACGCGCATCCCGGGCCGGGCCGCCTTGGCCGCGGCGAGGCGCTGGAACAGCACGGGATGGCACCAGGCGAGATTGGAGCCGGTGAGGACGACGAGATCCGCCAGCTCCAGATCCTCATAGGTGCCGGGGACCGTGTCGCTGCCGAAGGCGCGCTTGTGTCCGGCGACCGAGGAGGACATGCACAGCCGGCTGTTGGTGTCGATGTTGCCCGAACCGATGAAGCCCTTCATCAGCTTGTTGGCGGCGTAATAATCCTCGGTCAGCAGCTGGCCCGAGACATAGAAGGCGACCGAGTCCGGTCCATGGTCACGGATCGCATCGGAAAACGCGCGGGCGACATGGTCGAGGGCACGATCCCATGTCGCCCGCTCCCCGACGACCCGGGGATGAAGCAGGCGGTCGTCGAGGGATAGGGTTTCGCCAAGGGCCGATCCCTTGGAGCACAGCCGGCCGAAATTGGCCGGGTGATCCGGATCGCCCTTGATGGCGACGCGCCCGTCCGCCCCTGGCGTGGCCAGCACGCCGCAGCCGACGCCGCAATAGGGACAGGTGGTGCGCGTCGCCCCGGTCATGACAGCGCGGATCCGATGCGCAGGCGGACGCGGCCCTCGATCAGCTCGACCGCGACCTTGCGCGCGCAGCCCTCGTCGGCGCCCCGGGCGCGGCCGGTCTCGAGGTCGATCACCCAATTGTGCAAGGGGCAGGTCACGCCGCTGTCGTGGACGATGCCCTGGCTCAAGGGGCCGCCCTTGTGCGGACAGCGGTCGTAAAGCGCGAAGACATGATCGCCCGTCGTGCGGAACACCGCGATATCGCCATCCGGCGCCTTGACCACGCGGGCGCCGCGCAGGGGAATGTCGGCGACGGCGCAGACATCGATCCAGGTGGGAAGCATGGCGTTCATCACTCCGCCGCCTCCTGCGACACGAAGGGGGTCAGCGGCGTGAATTCATGGGCATCGAAGCCGGCCACCCGCTCGGCCCAGGGATCGACCTGGGCGAAGCGCTGGGCGAAGAGGAAGCGCGCGGCCAGGGCCTTGCGCCTGTCCGCATCGTCCATGATCTGCGCCCGGATCGATTCCGCGCCGACCCGCTTCACCCATTTGTAGATACGCTCGAGATAACGGGCCTGTTCGCGATAGGCCTGGGTCAGGGCCAGGATGATTTCCACCGCCTCATCCTCGCTGTTCGCGTGGCCGAAGGCTTCGGTGCCCTTGATGTCGAGGCCGGCGGCCCCGGCGAACAGGATGTCGTAACCGGAATCGACGCAGATCACGCCGATGTCCTTGCAGGTCGCCTCGGCACAGTTGCGCGGGCAGCCCGAGACGCCGAGCTTCACCTTGGCCGGTGTCCAGGCGCCCCACATCACCCGCTCCAGACGGATGCCGAGGCCGGTCGAATCCTGGGTGCCGAAGCGGCACCATTCCGAGCCGACGCAGGTCTTCACCGTTCGCAGCGCCTTGCCATACGCATGGCCCGAGACCATGCCGGCGGCGTTCAGATCGGCCCAGACCGCCGGCAGGTCCTCTTTTTTCACACCGAGAAGATCGATGCGCTGGCCGCCCGTGACCTTCACCGTCGGGATGGCGAATTTATCGACGACATCGGCGATGGCGCGAAGTTCGACGGCACTGGTCACGCCGCCCCACATGCGCGGCACCACCGAATAAGTGCCATCCTTCTGGATGTTGGCGTGGACCCGTTCGTTGATGAAGCGCGACTGGCCGTCGTCCGTATAGTCGCCCGGCCAGGCGCAGAGCAGGTAATAGTTCAGCGCCGGCCGGCATTTGGCGCAGCCACACGACGTCTTCCATTCCAGTTCCTGCATGACGGCGGGCACCGATTTCAGGCCCTTGGCCAGGATCAGGCGGCGGACATCGTCATGGCCGAGATCGGTGCAGGTGCAAACGGGCTGCACCGCCGCCCGGGCGAATTTCTCGCCCAGGGTCAGCTGCATCAATTGCTCGACGAGGCCGGTGCAGGAGCCGCAGGAGGCGGAGGCCTTGGTATGGGCCCGCACCTGATCGAGGCTGGTCAGCCCCTTGTCGGTGATGGCGCCGGTGATCTTGCCCTTGCAGACGCCGTTGCAGCCGCAGATCTCCGCCTCATCCGGCAAGGCTGCAACGGCCGCCATAGGGTCCAGCGGGACGCCCCCGGCGAAGCTCTGGCCGAAGATCAGCGTGCCGCGCATGTCGGCGATCGGCGTCGCCTTCTTGAGGAGGTCGAAGAACCAGCCGCCATCTGCCGTCTCGCCATACATGACGGCGCCGATGATGCGGTCTTCCTTGATCACGAGGCGCTTATAGATGCCACGCGCCGCGTCGCGCAGGACGATGTCCTCGCGCCCCTCGCCCTCGGCGAAATCGCCGGCGGAGAAGAGATCGACGCCGGTCACCTTCAGCTTGGTCGAGGTGACAGAGCCTTCGTAAGACGCCGTCGCGTCGCCGGCGAGCTGGGCCGCCAGCACCCTCGCCATGTCGAACAAGGGCGCGACCAGACCATAGCACTGGCCCCGGTGCTCGACGCATTCGCCGACGGCGAAGATGTCGGCATCGTCGGTGCGCATGTGATCGTCGACCAGGAGGCCGCGATTGATGGCGAGGCCCGCGCTTTTCGCCAGCGCAGCGTTCGGCCGGATGCCGACCGCCATGACGACGATATCGGCCGGAATTTCCGTGCCGTCGTCGAGGCGGACGCCTTCGACCCGGTCGGTGCCGAGGATCGAATGGGTATTCGCGCGGCAGATCACGCGGATGCCGCGCGCTTCCATCGCCTGTTGCAGCAGATAGCCGGCGGCCGGATCGAGCTGACGCTCCATCAGCGTCGGCATCAGGTGGAGGACCGTGACCGCCATGCCCCGCATCCTGAGGCCGGCGGCGGCTTCGAGGCCGAGGAGGCCGCCGCCGATGACGACCGCGCTGCCCCCCGCTTCCGCCGCCGCCAGCATGGCGTTCACATCGTCGAGATCGCGATAGGCGACGACGCCGGGCAGCTTGTGGCCGGGCACCGGCACGATGAAGGGGCTGGAGCCGGTGGCGATCACCAGTCTGTCGTAAGGCGTCACGCTGCCGTCCCGCGCCGTCACGGTATGGGCCGAGCGGTCGATGGCGACGATCTCGCCGCCCTTCACCAGATCGATGCGCCGCGCCGCGTACCAGGCATCGTCATGGGTGACGATCTCCTCGAAGCTCTTCTCGCCCGAGAGCACGGGGGACAGCAGGATGCGGTTGTAATTCACCCGGGGCTCGGCCCCGAAGACGGTGATCGAATAGGCATCGGGCGCGGCTTCGGTCAGATGCTCAAGCATCCGGCCGGCGGCCATGCCGTTGCCGATGACGACGAGACGGGCGGTCATGTCAGGCGGCCTCCACCTTGTTGATCGCATGGCGGGCGTAGAGGAATTCCATGACGGCGGCGCGCGCCTTCACATAAGTCGGATTGTCGGCGAGGGTCAGGCGGTTGCGCGGCCGCGGCAGATCGACCGTCAGGATCTCGCCGATGGTGGCGGCGGGGCCATTGGTCATCATCACGATGCGGTCGGACAGGAGCACCGCCTCGTCGACATCATGGGTGATCATGATCACCGTGTTGCCGAGCTGGACCTGGATTTCCATCACCTTGTCCTGCAGCTGGGCCCGGGTCAGCGCGTCGAGGGCGCCGAAGGGCTCGTCCAGCAGCAACACCTTGGGTTCCATGGCGAGCGCCCGGGCGATGCCGACGCGCTGCTTCATGCCGCCCGAAATCTCGCCAGGCTTCCGCTCGATCGCGTGCGACATGCCGACAAGGGCGAGATTGTGCAGCACCCAGTCGCGCCGCTCGGCCCGGCTCCTCGTCTTGCCGTGAACCTTGTCGACCGCCAGCTTCACATTGTCGTAGACCGACAGCCAGGGCAGCAGGGAATGGTTCTGGAACACCACCGCCCGCTCCGGGCCCGGCTCGGAAACTTCCCTGTCCTCGAGCAGGATGGCGCCGGTCGTCGTCCGCAGAAGCCCGGCGACCAGGTTCAGCAGCGTGGACTTGCCGCAGCCGGAATGGCCGATGATCGAGATGTATTCGCCCCTGGCAACCTTCAGGTTCACGTCGCGAAGCGCGACATAGGGACCGCGTTCCGTGTCGAAGGAAACGCCGACCTGTTCGATGGAAAGATAGCTGGACATGATCGGGCCTCCCTCAGGATTTCACGTTGCCGGCGACGAGATCGCCGAGGGCGCCGATCAGCCGGTCGAGGATGTAACCGACGATGCCGACCGCGATCAGGGCGACGATGATTTCGCTGATCAGCGAGGAATTCCACGCATCCCAGATGAAGAAGCCGATGCCGACGCCGCCGATCAGCATCTCGGCGGCGACGATCGCCAGCCACGACAGGCCGATGCCGATGCGAAGGCCCGTGAACATGAAGGGCACGCTGGCGGGCAGCATGATCTTGAAGAAGAACTCCGGCCCCGACAGGCGCAGCACCCGGGCGACATTGCGGTAGTCCTGCGGGATGTTGCGGATGCCGACCGCGGTGTTGAGGATGATCGGCCAGACCGAGGTGATGGCGATGACGAAGATCGCCGAAGGGGTCGCCGCCTGAAACGCGGCGAGCGACAGCGGCAACCAGGCCAGCGGCGGCACGGTGCGCAGGACCTGGAAAATCGGGTCAAGACCCCGGAACGCCAGGCTGGACTGGCCGATGAGGACGCCGAGCGAGATGCCGACGACGGCGGAAATCAGGAAGCCCTGGGCGACCCGGGTCAGGCTGGCGGCGATCTGCCAGAACAGGCCCTTGTCGGTGCCGCCATTGTCGAAGAACGGATCGGAAATAAGGTCCCAGGTATCGTGGATCACTTGGCTGGGCGGCGGCAGGGGCGCGTTGCCGCCCCGGCACAGCAATTCCCAAAGCCCGAGCAGCAACACGAGCATGACCAGCGGCGGCACGACCGCCGCGAGCCGCCGACGCAACCAGCGAAGAACGGCGGCGCGATCGAGGGAGAGAAGCCGGCCGGGCAGGCCGGCGAGGGATTTGGGCATCTGTTCGGTCTGCACGGTCATGGCGCGTCCTTTCCGCTCAGGCGGCCTTGATGGCCAGGCTGGCCAGATAGGCTGCGGGGTTTTCGGGATCGAAGGTCTTGCCGTCGAAGAAGGTCTCGACCCCGCGCGACATCGGCGGCAGGTCGGTGACGCCCAGCGTCTTCGCGGCGTCGAGCCACAGGTCGGCGCGGTTCACCCTGGCGACGGTCGCCTTCATATCGAGGTCGGCGGGCTGGTAACCCCAGCGGATATTCTCGGTCAGGAACCAGAGATCATGGCTCGGGAAGGGGAAGGAGGCATGGTCACGCCAGTATTTCATGATGTGCGGGCTGTTCTCGACCACGCGGCCGTCGCCATAGTCGATCTCGCCCTTCGAGCGACCGAGGATGTCCTCGACCGGCACCTTGAAGTAATCGCGGCCGCCGATGATCGTGCACATTTCTTCCTTGTTCCCGGGCATGTCGCACCATTGCGCCGCTTCCTGCACCGCCATCAGCAGGGCCTTGGCGGCCTTGGGGTTGGCGTCGACCCAGTCGGCGCGCATGGCGAAGGCCTTTTCCGGGTGATCGGCCCACAGCTCGCCGGTGGTCAGGGCGGAGAAGCCGATGCCCTGGCGCACCAGCTGGGCATTCCACGGCTCGCCGACGCAGAAGGCCTCCATCGTGTTCACCTTCATGTTGGCGACCATCTGGGGCGGCGGCACGACGATGGTCGAGACATCCTTGTTCGGGTCGATGCCATTGGCCGCCAGCCAGTAGCGCATCCAGAGATCATGGGTGCCGCCGGGGAAGGTGACGGCGCATTTCACTTCCTTGCCCTCGGCCTTGGCCTTGGCGAAGGCGTCCTTCAGCGGGCCGGCGTTGGTGGTGACGCCGAGCCCCTTGTAGGCTGCGGCGACCGAGATGCACTGGCCGTTCACGTTGAGGCGCGACAGGATGTACATGGGAACCGGCAGGTTGCCCTTGGTCACCCGGCCGGTCGAAATCAGATAGGGCATGGGGGTGAGGATATGGGCACCGTCGATGCCCCCGCCGGCCGAGCCCAGCTCGATATTGTCGCGGGTGGCACCCCAGGAGGCCTGCTTCTGCACGGCGACGTCGGTCATGCCGTATTTGGCGAAGAAGCCCTTTTCCCGGGCGACGATCAGGGGGGCGGAATCGGTCAGGGCGATGAAGCCGAGGATCGCCTTCGGCGTCTCGGGACCCGAGGTTTCGGCGAAGACACCGGCCGGAAAGGCGCTGTTCACCGCGCCGAACAGGGCGGCGGTGGCGCTGGCCTTCAGCACATTGCGACGGGTGATCCCCTTGGATACGAAGCTGCTCACCTGCTGTCTCCCCTGAAACGTGAAGCCAAAACGAAAAAAGCCGCGCGACAGAACCCTTGAGACCTGGAAGGTCGAGGGACTGTCGGCGGCGGTGCCGGTGGGCCCATCGCTGGACCCGATATGAAAGAGGTGCCCGAAAGCTATGAACTTCGCGCGTCACGTCGCCAGACGGATAACCGCCGGGGTTCCTTCGCTGCGAAGCCGGCGGCCGTCATTGGCGCTGCCGGTTGTCGGGCCATCGTTGGTCCTGCATGAATAAAAGCAGGAACCGTGCCAGATCGGGAATGGCCTCACCATTCCATGAATATCAATAACTTATCGAAACAGGCCGAAGCCGCCGGGATTTTCGTCTGGCGCGAATTTCGCCACGGCCCTGTTCAAATATTGTGCAGTGCGATGAAGTTTTGCCTCCTCATCCTTCCAGCGGACCCGGCCCCTTGATCTCGAAACCGGCGACATAATCCTCGATCAGGTCGGGATCGAAGACCCGGCCATCGAAGAAGCCATCGGGGCCGAGGAAGAGCCGGCCGTTGGCGGTCGCGACCGGGGTTTCCATGGTCAGCGTGCCTTCGATCTTGGCGCTGGCATTGGGCAAGGCGATGCCGAGCGGGCCAAGCGCCTTGCGATAGAGATCCGGGCGAATGCTGCGACGGGCGATGTCGAGGGTCGCCGGGGTCAGGTCGATCTGACCCCAGCGCGCCATCTGGCTGAAGAACCACAGGCCGTGACTGATCCAGGGGAAGGTGGCGGCGCGTTTGGCGAAATAGCGGAAATCGGTCACCGCCCGCGGCTGGCCGTCGCCAAGGGCGATGCGCCCGGTCAATCCCGCCATCATGGTCGAGGGCTGCACATCGAGATAGCGCGACGAGGACAGAAGCTCGACCAACTCCGGCGCGTTTTTCGGCGAGTCGCACCAGAGCGAGGCGCGGTGCATGGCGCGCAGCAGGGCGGAAAGCGCCTCCGGGTTCTGTTCCGCCCAATCGGCCCGGGCGCCCAGCACCTTTTCCGGGCTGGACTTCCAGATCGCCGATGTCGTCGTGACGATATGGCCGACACCGGCGACGACCGCGGCGCTGTTCCACGGCTCGCCCACGCAATAGCCATCGATATGGCCGCCGGCCAGGGCATCCGCCATGTAGGGCGGCGGCACAACGGTCAGGGCGACATCGGCGCGAGGATCGATGCCGCAGGCGGCCAACCAGTAGCGCAGGTAATAATTGTGGCTGGAAAACGGATGGACGACGGCGAAGGTCAGGCGGGGCAAGCCCTTGCGCTTGCGCTCCTCGACCACGGCACGCAGCGCTTCGCCCATCCGTTTCGGATCGCCGCCGCTGTCGGCGCCGGCCATGCTCATGCCGTACCAGACGGCGTTGGAAACCGTGATCGCGTTGCCGCCGAGGCCAAGACACATGGGCGTGATCACCGCGCCGCCAAAGGGCGTGAGCCCGAGGGAGGCGGCGATCGGCATGGGCGCCAGCATGTGGGCGACATCGAAATGGCCGAGCGCCACCCGGTCGCGGATGCTGGCCCAGGAGCTTTCCCGCACCAGCACGAGGTCGATCCCCTCCTCCTCGGCGAAGCCCTTGATCCTCGCGAGGATCAGGATGGCGGCGTCGAGCAGGGGGATGAAACCGGCGCGGATGGTCACGGTGGGGCTGGCTGCGGTCATGGCTTCCCTCCCGACAGCAGGTCGGCTGCGGTCAAAACACTCTGGGCGACTTCGGCGATACGGCGGTTCTCGTTCATGGCGGTCCGGCGCAGCAGGGCATGGGCCTCGTCCTCGCCGATGCCGCGCAGGCGCATCAACACACCCTTGGCCCGGTCGATCACCTTGCGCTCCTCGAGGGCGCGCTTGGTGCGGTCCAGCTCCTCGCGCATCCGGGAAAAGGCGTTGAAGCGGCTGATGGCGGTATCGAGGATCGGCTTCAGCCGCTCCTTCTTCAGGCCGTCGACGATATAGGCCGACACCCCGGCATCGACCGCCGCCTCGATCATGTCGCGGTCGGAGCGATCGACGAACATGGCGATCGGCCGGCTGATCGCCCGGCTGACCTGGAACATGTGCTCGAGCACGTCGCGATTGGGGTTTTCGAGGTCGATGAAGACGACATCCGGGTCGGCATCGACGATGGCGCGGACCGTGGGCCGGCTCTCGACGATCACGCGGACATGGGCGTAGCCCGCTTCCCGCAGTCCTTCCTCGATGACGGATGCCCGGATCCGGTTCTCGTCGATGACCAGAATCTTGATATCGGCATCATCCATCGATCGTCGTCACCCCGGGCGGCCAGAATCAATGCCGGCCGCCTCTCAAGGTCGATGGTTGCAGTGCGGCAATCAATTGGCAACAAGGCCAATGCCGCGCCAGGTCAGTTCTCCGGGCAGAAACCAGCCAATTCGTCCGCGCTCAAGCGGCCGTTGTGATCGCCGTCGAGCGTATCGAAGCGGCTCTTCACCCGGGCTTCAAGTTCCGTCCTGTCGACCCTGAAGTCGAGATTGGTGTCGGCCGCCATGATCGGATCGGGCTGGGCCCGGAAGCCGGAATCCAGACGGCGGGCGGCGCCATGGCCGTCCTCGGGGCTGCCGCCCCGTTTCTTGCCGCCGCCGGGCGTCATGTCGTCTCCGCCCGATCCGGGCTGCTGGCGCAGTTTTCGGTCGGCATAGGCTTCAGGGGCGATGCGCCCGCGCCAGGCTTCGATCTCGATCGCGGTCAGATAGCCGTCATGACTGGCGTCGATCTCGGCCAGCAGGCTGTCGGCATCGGCGACGGCTTCGGCCAGCGACAGGGCGCCGTCCCGGTCCCCGTCGCCGGCGGTCAGCCATGCGCCCAGCAGGGCCGGACAGTCGGCCGCCTCCCCGCGCGACAGAAGGCGCCCGGCCAATGTCGTCACC
>NZ_JBAQRT010000370.1:0-25419 GCF_049306435.1 Zavarzinia sp. | reverse complement strand
ACCGGCGGGGCGTGTTCAAAGCCCGCGGCCGCGATGCCGGCCGCATGTCGATACGCAACAGGCAACGAGGCGGGATCGCGTCAGATCCAGTAGTCGGTATTCTCGAGGCCAAGCATCACGCCACCCCAGTTGCGGCCGATGCTGTCCGCCTGATTGGCGGCATGGGCACGGCCGGTATGGAGATCGGCCATGATGCGGGCGAAGGGCAGCTTGTTGAAGACCGCGGCCCCGCCGCCGGCCTTGAACAGACGCTGGGCGAGATTGGCGCAGCGCTCCGGCACTTCCGCCGACTGGTAGCGGAACTTGAAGCGATCCGACATCTCGGTGAAGCCGCCGGCGCAGGCGATGTCATACATCACATTGATGTTGCGGTGGAGGACCAGCTTCATCTCGTCGATGGCCGAGGCGGTCTCGGCGCAGAGCAGTTGGGCGGTTCCGTCTTCCGCCGTCCTGGCGCCGGTGACTGTGGTGCGCTTCGCCGCGTAGTTCACGAAAGCATCGAGCATGGCCTGCAGGCCGCCGATGGACGAGGTGGAAACCGCGCGGATGAAGACCTGCGGGAACGGCATCCGGTAAAGGCCGTGGGTGTTCACGGCGTTACCCGGGCTGTTGCACATCACGCCATCCATGAACAGATGGGTGCGATACTCGGGCACGAAGGCATCCTTCACCACGATGTCGTGGCTGCCGGTACCGCGGAGGCCCAGGGTGTCCCAGGTATCGACGATCTCGTAGTCCTTGCGCGGCAGCAGGAAGGTGCGCATGTCCATGTTGCCGGAGCCGCGACCGACCTCGCCGCCGAGGAAGATCCAGCCGCAATGCTCGCAGCCCGACGAGAAGCGCCAGCGCCCGTTGAAGATGTAACCGCCCTCGACCGGACGGGCATCGCCCTGGATCATGTAGGTCGAGGAAATCAGGGTCGACGTATCCTCGCCCCAGACTTCCGCCTGCGCCCGGTCGTCGAACAGCGCCATCTGCCAGGGATGGCAGCCGATGACGCCGTAACACCAGGCGGCCGACATGTCGCCCTCGCCGAGGGTCATGAGGACGTCGTAATAGACGTTGGGATGCATCTCGTAACCGCCCCAGCGCTTGGGCTGCAGGATGCGGAACAGGCCCGCGTCCTTCATCGCCGCCATCACCGCGTCAGGCACGCGGCGCAGGCGTTCGCCCTCGTCGGATTTCTCCCGCAGCAGGGGGACGAGGGCACGCGCGCGGGCGCGCATTTCGTCCTCCGTCGGCACGGTGATGTTGAGTTCGCTGCTGCCGTCCATGGCTTTCCCTCGACTTGGCTTCCCCCCGGCCGGCTGGTCACGCCGGCTCGATTTGAGGCCATGTTGCGGGACTTGCGCGCGCCCAGCATCGTCTATGCGGACTATTTTCCGGATTCTTCAAGATATCCGGTCACGATGTTAAAGAATCCATGAGCCGAGGGCGCGGCATTTTCTTGTGCATTACTTATCGCAACGCACAATAGCAGGTGGCATCGCGGGCAGGACGCCACGCAACATCACCCGTTACGGCCGTGACAAGGCGGCTAGGACTTCCGGGGCAGTCCCGTCATCGGCAGCATCCGCCGCATGATGAACCCGCGCATCTGTTCCTCGTCGCGCTTCACAGGCCCCGCCATGTTGAGGAGGGACAGCAGCATCCGGATGGTCGCCTCCGTCACCTCGCGCCACTCGTCCTCCGTCATCGCGACACCCGCCAGGATCTGCTTCATCAGGAGAAGCGAGAGCCCGAAGCCCTCGGCGTTGATCAGGGCATCCTCGCTGACATAGGTCGCGAGGCTGGACAGGGTCATGACCGAGAGCTGCGGCTCCTTCGGCACATCGTCCAGCAGGAACAGGATCGCCCTCACGAAGCGCTCCGCCGGATCCGCCTCGCCCTCGATATGGGCGATCAGACGCCGCGCCATCGCCGCCGCCGACTGCAGCAGGGCGGCGCTCAGCACATCCTCCCGGCTGGTGAAGTAGCGATAGACCGTGGGCCGCGTCACCCCCGCCTGGCGCGCGATGTCGAGCAGACTGGTCTTCTCGATCCCCCATTGCTTCACGCAGGCGATGGCGGCTTCGAGGACACGCTGCCTCGTCTCGTTCGATGGCGGCTTGGACGGTAGCGTGGTCATGGCCTTCGTTCGGATCGGATCGGGATGGCCCAGTCTATCGACCGCTGTCCCCGGAGCCTACCCCGGCTTCCACCTCCCCCGTTTTACGACTTTACACATATCGTCTATCTGTATAGTTTCACACCCGAGCGGCGATGACAAGGCCAACAAGAACAAGGGCCGCCAGCCGCGCGACAGGGAGGGGAAGAATGAGCCTGCAGGCGACAGCCGGCCGCAAGGGCGGCGCGACACCACCGATGGCGCGGGGCGGCCTGCCCTGGTTCGGCCACATGCTGGCCTTCGCCCGTAACCCCTATCATTTCGTCTCGTCCGTCGCGACCGAGCATGGCGAGATTGCCGCCTTCACCCTGCTGGGCCAGCGCATCGTCCTGCTGACCGGCGACGAGGCGAGCGAGGTGTTCTATCGCGGCCCGGACGAACAGCTCGACCAGTCGGCGGCCTACAAGCTGATGACGCCGATCTTCGGCGAGGGCCTGGTGTTCGATGCGCCGATCGCGCGCAAGAACGAGCAGTTGCGGATGCTGATGCCGTCGCTGCGCATGGAGGCGATGCGCGACCATTCCCACAAGATCGTGCAGGAGGTGGAGGATATCATCGCCGACTGGGGCGACGCGGGCGAGATCGAGCTGGTCGAGTTCATGAAGCAGCTCACCATCAATACCGCCAGCCATTGCCTGCTGGGGCGCGAATTCCGCTACGAGCTCAGCACCGAATTCGCCGCGATCTATCACGACCTCGAACAGGGCGTGCACCCCCTCGCCTATCACTTCCCCTATCTGCCGATCCCGAAATTCCGCCGCCGCGACAAGGCGCGGAAGCGCCTGCAGGAGCTGGTCGGAGGCATCGTGCGCAAGCGCGCCGCCGCCGCGGACAAGCCGAACGACATGTTCCAGACCCTGATCGACATGCGTTACGAGGACGGCATGCCGCTGGACGAGAACGAGATCACCGGTCTTCTGGTCGGCGCGATCTTCGCCGGCCACCACACGAGTTCCGGTACCGCCGCCTGGGTCCTCCTCGAACTCCTCAAGAACCCCGACATCCTCGCCCGGACGGAAGGGGAACTGGACCGCCTGCTGGGCGCCGACGGCGCCGTCACCTTCGGCTCCTTGCGCGAGATGCCGGTGCTCGAGGGCGTGGTGAAGGAAGTGCTGCGCCTGCATCCGCCCCTGATCATCCTGATGCGGAAGGTGATGGAGGATATCGCCTTCAAGGGTTACACGATCAAGGCCGGCGACATGGTCTGGGCCTGCCCGCCCGTCACCCACCGCCTGTCGCGCCTGTTCAGCGACCCGGCGCGTTTCGATCCCGACCGCTTCTCGCCCGAGCGGCGGGAAGACCGCAACCTGATGGCCTATCAGCCCTTCGGCGGCGGCAAGCACAAATGCTCCGGCAATGCCTTCGCCCTGTTCCAGATCAAGGCGATCTTCGCCGTGCTGCTGCGCCGCTACGACTTCGATCTGGTCGATGCGCCCGCGAGTTACGTCGACAATTACTCCGACATGATCGTGCAGCCGAAATCGCCCTGCCGCGTGCGCTATCGCCGCCGGGCCGCCACTGTGGCACAGGCGCCGGCACGGGCCGCCACCCCGCCGGCCGAATGCCCCGTCCACCAGAAGGCCGAGGCGACGCACCCCGCCATCACCGTCGCGGTCGACCGGCAATTGTGCCAGGGCCATGCCATGTGCATGGGCGAGGCGCCAGCGCATTTCCAGGTCGGGGCCGATGGAACCCTGCGCATCCTCAAGGAAGCGGTGACCGAAGCGGAGCTGGAGAAGGTCCAGTCCGCCGTCCTCTATTGCCCGAATGCCGCCCTGCGCATCGAGCATCACTGAGCGGGGTCCGGTCATGAAGATTTTCGTCACCGGGGCCACCGGCTTCGTCGGCGCGCATACCGCCCGCGCGCTGCTGGCCGCGGGCCACGAGTTGCGCCTGCTCGCCCGCGATCCCGAA
The DNA here is from genome assembly GCF_049306435.1 of Zavarzinia sp. NCBI lineage: Bacteria > Pseudomonadati > Pseudomonadota > Alphaproteobacteria > Rhodospirillales > Zavarziniaceae > Zavarzinia > Zavarzinia sp. The sequence continues at coordinate 21,338 of NZ_JBAQRT010000370.1, read as the reverse complement.
CCGCTTCGCCGCTACTTTCGCCGCTTCGGCCCCATCCCGGACGATATCGTCACCGGCGACATGCGCGACGCCGCCCTGATGAACAGGGCGATGCGCGGCTGCGACGCGGTGTTTCACGCCGCCGCCCTCGTCTCCGTCGACCCGAAGCGGGCGGAGGAGATTTACTGCAACAATCTGGCCGGGATCGACGCCGTGCTGGGCACCGCCTGCCGGCTGGGGGTGGAGCGCATCCTCTATGTCTCCAGCCTGTCGGTGCTATTCCAGAAGGGCGTGACGAAGATCGACGAGTCGACCCCGCTCGGCCGGCCGGCCAATGCCTATGCCCGCTCGAAGCGGGATTGCGACGAACATGTCCGGCGGATGCAGGCCGAAGGCCGGCCGATCCAGATGACCTATCCCGCCGGCATCTTCGGTCCGGACGATCCCAAACTGTCGGAGGCGAACCACGGCGTGACCTCCTTCGTGAAGGTCGTCCCGCAAACCTCGACCGGGTTGCAGGCGATCGACGTCCGCGATCTGGCGGATGCGCACCGCCTCCTGATCGAGAACCCGCCGCAGGGCGATTTCGAGGCGGCGCGCTTCATCGTCGGCGGGCGCTATTACCCCTGGGCCGAATTCCACCAGCTCCTGCAATCGCTGACCGGAAGGCGCATCGCCGCGCCGCGCCTGCCCGGCCCGGTGCTGCGCGCCCTGGGCGGCTTCGTCGATGGATTGCGAAAGATCGTTCCCTTCGAGACGCAGGTCTCCAGCGAAGCGATGAGTTACGTCACCGAATGGGCCGAAGCCTCGTCCGCGCGCATCCGGGGCCGCATGGGACGGGACTTCCGCAGCGGCGCCGAAACCTTCGGCGACACCATCCGCTGGCTGGTCGCCGAAGGTCACCTCGACGCCAGATTCGCCGGCCGGCTGGCCGCCTGAGCACAAGAAAAAGGGAGGAGAACCCATGTCCGACAAGCGTGTCGCCTCGATCACCCCGCCGAACCGCGCCTATCCGAGGGCCGAGCTAGAAGAGATGATGCAGCGCTGGCTGCAGGCCAATGTCGACGCGGAAAAGGCCGGCGACTGGACCAGCCACCTCGGCCCCTTCTATGCCGACAACGCCGTCTATTCCTGGAACATCGGCCCGAACGAGGAATTCGTCGCGACCGGCCGTAAGGAGATCGAGGATATCGCCATCGGTTACCAGATGAAGGGCTTCGAGGAGTGGGAGTATCCCTATCACGACATCATCATCGACGAGAGCCGGGGCACCATCATCGGTTTCTGGAAGCAGCGCGCGCCCTACCGCCGGCCCGACGGCAGCTTCTATGAGATCGAGGGCATCGGCGGCTCGTGGTTCGAATATGGCGGCAACTGGCAATGGCAGTGGCAGCGCGATTTCTTCGACCTCGGCAATGCCAAGGACTGTTTCTTCCAGCTCGCGGGGGCCGGCGTGCTCTCGCCCGTGGTGAAGGAAAAGATCCACCGCCAGGCCAAGGGCCAGTTGCTGCCCGGCCATCGCCGCCTGCATCCGCAATTGTCGGGCCTGCAGAAGCTGCGCAACACTTTCGCGATCGCCCGCATCGCCCTCACGGGGCGCTGAGCCATGGCCGGCACCTGGTTCTCCAGCAATCCCGACAAGGTCTGGGTCGAGAAATTCTTCCTCGCCTATTCGCCCGTCTGGATGGCCTCGATGGCGATGATGATGGTGACGGGCTGGGACCGCAGCTTCGACGATAGCGCCCTGCTGCTCCATGCCTTCGGCACCGCCCTGCCGGCGTTTGCGATCCCCGCGTTGATCGCGCGGCGTTATACGGACAGGCCCTGGCACCAGGCCTATTGGTTCAAGGCCAATCTCTATCTGATCGTCTTCGGTTTCTTCGGCAATTACTTCGGTTCGGAATATTTCTTCGACGTCCTCGGCATGGTCTATGTGTATCCGAACGCGACCACCAATCTGGACGCCGCCCTCGTCGGCAGCGGCCAGCAGAAGGTGCCGCTGATCATGTATGCCTATACCCACGTCTATTTCATGACCTATCACGCGACGGCCAACATCGTGCTGCGCCGCTTGCGCGCCCTGCCGGGTGGGGCGCTGCTGTTCCCCCTCCTCGTCTTCGGCATCGGCTATTTCTGGGCCTTCATGGAAACCAGGGCGATGGCCAATCCGCTGATCGCCCAGAGTTTCTACTACCGGAAGATGGACGTGATGCTGGCCTATGGCTCGGCCATCTATGCCGTCTATTTCATCGCCAGCTTTCCCATCTGGTATTTCCTCGACGAGCGGAAGGACAAGCCCTGGAGCCTGACCCAGACCGTCGCCGGGGCCCTGTCGGCCAGCATGCTGACCTTCTACATGCTGGACTTCGCCGCCCGCTGGGTCGGCTCGCTGTAAGGGGCCTTTTGGAAACCCCGGACGGGTCGATCCAGCGGATCTTTTCACGCCCCGCGTCGTCGGCGATCGTGGCCGTATCACACGATATCGGCTGCGATCCCCTCCTTGCGGGACATGAAAATCTCTCGCCGGCTCTCAGCCGCCAGATTTCCAAAAGGTCTCTAAGCGGCCTGAATCGAATTTTCCGGTAGGCTCGATATTCAACAGCGTCGTCCCGGCGAAGGCCGGGACCTCGCGCCGGAAAAGGCGCCTTTGCCTTCGCGAGATTCCGGCCTTCGCCGGAATGACGAATGAAAAGGGCAGACAAACGAAAGGCCACGAACCCGGGGCTCGTGGCCTTTCGCGATGCTGACGTCGAGCCGGAAGCCTACTTCGGCGCGATGACCATGGTCATCTGACGCCCTTCCATCTTGGGCATCTGCTCGACCTTGGCGATCTCTTCCGTTTCGTCGCGGACACGGAGGAGCACCTTCATGCCGAGGTCCTGGTGGGCGAGTTCGCGGCCACGGAACCGCAGCGTCACCTTCACCTTGTCGCCCTCTTCGAAGAACTTGCGGATCGAGCGCATCTTGACGTCATAGTCGTGCTGATCGATACCGGGGCGCATCTTGATCTCCTTGATCTCGATGACCTTCTGGTTCTTGCGCGCTTCGGCGGCCTTCTTCTGGGCCTCGTATTTGTACTTGCCGTAATCCAGCAGCTTGCAGACCGGCGGATCCGCGTTCGGCGAAATCTCGACGAGATCGACACCGGCCATTTCGGCGAGATGCAGGGCTTCGGCAAAGGTCACGACGCCGCGATTATCGCCGGTCTCGTCGATGAGACGGACGCGGGGCACGGTGATCTGGTCATTGATGCGCGGTCCCCCCTTGTCGGGGATGGACTGGGGATAGGGTGGGCGGGCTATGTAAGGTCTCCGTCTGGCTACGCGGGGACCATCCATGCAAACTGGGTCACCTCGACCCTGCGCACCACAGTCCTTCCGCGTTCATATGAATACTGTACCCGCCTCAGGTGGCAGGTGCATGGCCTAATAGATGACCCCAAACGCGCGATCTTGCAAGTCGGGAGTCAGAAATTAGCGCCGCGTCCGGGGTCGCGACAACGCCGCGACCCCGTGTTACGGATCAGTTGCGGGTCTTGTCGACCAGCTTGTTCTTCGCGATCCAGGGCATCATGGCGCGCAGCTTGCCGCCGACGTCCTCGATCGGATGCTGGGCCTGGAGGGCACGGGTCGCCTTGAAGGACGGGGTGCCGGCCTGGTTCTCGAGCATCCAGTCGCGGGTGAAACGGCCCGACTGGATGTCGTCGAGGACGCGCTTCATTTCCTTCTTGGTCTCTTCGGTCACGATCCGGGGGCCGGTGACATAGTCGCCGTATTCCGCCGTGTTCGAGATCGAATAGCGCATGTTGGCGATGCCGCCTTCGTAGATCAGGTCGACGATCAGCTTCACTTCATGCAGGCATTCGAAATAGGCCATCTCGGGGGCATAGCCCGCCTCGACCAGGGTCTCGAAGCCGGCCTTGATCAGGGCGGTCAGGCCGCCGCAGAGCACGGCCTGCTCGCCGAACAGGTCGGTCTCGCATTCCTCGCGGAAGCTGGTCTCGATGATGCCCGAACGGCCGCCGCCGACCGCCGAAGCGTAGGACAGCGCGATCTCGAGGGCATTGCCCGAGGCGTTCTGATGCACCGCGACGAGGCAGGGCACGCCGCCGCCCTTCTGGTATTCCGAACGGACGGTATGGCCGGGGCCCTTCGGCGCGATCATGAAGACGTCGAGGTCAGGGCGGGCTTCGATCAGCTTGAAATGGATGTTGAGGCCATGGGCGAAGACGAGGGCCGCGCCCTGTTTCAGGTTGGCTTCGAGATCATCCTTGTAGAGCTTCGCCTGCAGCTCGTCCGGGGTCAGGATCATGACGACATCGGCCCAGGCCGCGCCTTCGGCCGGGGTATAGACCTTCAGGCCCTCGGCCTCGGCCTTCTTCGCGGTCGCCGAGCCGGCGCGCAGCGCGACGGCGATGTCCTTCACGCCCGAGTCGCGGAGGTTGAGGGCATGGGCATGGCCCTGGCTGCCGTAGCCGACGATCAGGACCTTCTTGGCCTTGATCAGGTTCACATCGGCATCGCGATCGTAATAGACGCGCATGAGTCTCGTCCTTGTGGTTTGTGTTTGTCTGTTCAGAGTGCGCCGGTGCCGCGCTGGATCGCGACGACGCCGGTGCGGGACAGCTCGGCCAGGCCGAGCCCCCGCATGAGGTCGATGAAAGCGTCGATCTTCGAGGTATTGCCCGTGATCTCGAAGACGAAGGACTGGGTGCTGCTGTCGAGCACCCGGGCCCGGAAGGCATCGGCGAGGCGTAAGGCCTCGACCCGCTTCTCGCCGGTGGAAACCACCTTGATCAGCGCGAGTTCGCGCTCGAGCGAGGGGCCGTCGATGGTCAGGTCCTGGACCTTGTGCACGGGCACGAGACGGTCGAGCTGGGCCTTGATCTGCTCGATCACCATTTCGGTGCCCGAGGTGACGACGGTAATGCGCGAGAGATTGCGCGAATCCTCGACCTTGGCGACGGTCAGGCTGTCGATATTGTAGCCCCGGCCGGAGAACAGGCCGATGACACGGGCAAGAACACCTGCCTCGTTGTCGACCAGAACGGCAATGGTATGGCTGCGGATCGGTTCCACTTCGCCCTCGTTGTCCCCGGATTGCGGGGCTTATAGCTGGAAAATCGTCGGTTGGGAAACGGTCGATGGCGCATCCCGGCCCTGGCCCGCGCGAAGGCGCGGACCGGGCCGGGATGCGCCTGTCTTACACCAGCGCCATGCCTTCCACCGAGATATCGCGATGCGCCTCGTCCTCGGGGCCGAGGATCATCTCGTTGTGGGCGGCGCCCGACGGCACCATGGGGAAGCAGTTTTCCTTCTGGTCGACCATGCAATCGACGATGACCGGCCGCCTGATCGCGATCATCTCGTTGATCGTGTCGTCGAGCGCGTCCGGCTTGTCGCAGCGCAGACCGACGGCGCCGAAGGCTTCCGCCAGCTTCACGAAGTCCGGCAGGGCATGCATGTAGGACTCGGAATAGCGGTTGCCATGCAGCAGCTCCTGCCACTGGCGGACCATGCCCATGTACTGGTTGTTCAGGATGAAGACCTTCACCGGCAGACGATACTGGATCGCCGTCGCCAGCTCCTGGATGTTCATCATGATCGAGGCTTCGCCCGCGACATCGATGACCAGCGCGTCGGGATGCGCCATCTGCACGCCGATCGCCGCCGGCAGGCCATAGCCCATGGTGCCGAGACCGCCGGAGGTCATCCAGCGGTTCGGCTCCTCGAAGCCGATGAACTGGGCCGCCCACATCTGGTGCTGACCGACCTCGGTCGTGATGTAGGTGTCATGGCCCTTGGTCAGGGCGTGCAGGCGCTGGATCGCGTATTGCGGCTTGATGATGTCGCTGGACGGGCGATAGCGCAGGCAGTCGCGCGCGCGCCATTCGTCGATCTGCTTCCACCAGGCTTCCAGCGCCGTGCGGTTCGGGCGGTACTGCTTCGACTTCCAGACCTTGATCATGTCTTCGAGGACATGGCCGCAGTCGCCGATGATCGGCAGGTCGACCCGGACGTTCTTGTTGATCGACGACGGGTCGATGTCGATGTGGATCTTCTTCGAGTTGGGCGAGAAGGCGTTGACCCGTCCGGTGATGCGATCGTCGAAGCGGGCGCCGACGCAGATCATCAGGTCGCAATCATGCATCGCATGATTGGCCTCGAAGGTGCCGTGCATCCCCAGCATCCCCAGCCACTGCTTGTCCGAAGCCGGATAGGCGCCCAGCCCCATCAGGGTCGAGGTGATGGGAAAGCCGGTGATGCGGACCAGTTCGCGCAGCAGCTGCGACGCCTGCGGCCCCGAATTGATGACGCCGCCGCCGGTGTAGAACACGGGCTTCTCGGCCGCCGCGATCAGCTCGACCGCCTCGCGGATCTTGTTCAGGTCGCCCTTGACCTGCGGGCGATAGGACTTGTGCTGGACATTGGCCGGCGGGGTATAGAGGCCGGTGGTCAGCTGGATGTCCTTCGGCAGGTCGACGACGACCGGGCCGGGCCGGCCGCTGCGGGCGACGTAGAACGCCTCGTGCAGCACGCGGGCGAGATCCTTGATGTCCTTGACCAGCCAGTTGTGCTTGGTGCACGGCCGCGTGATGCCGACCGTGTCCGCCTCCTGGAAGGCGTCGTTGCCGATCAGATGGGTCGGGACCTGGCCGGTGATGCAGACCAGCGGGATCGAATCCATCAGCGCGTCGGTCAGGCCGGTGACCGCGTTGGTCGCGCCCGGGCCCGAGGTGACGAGCAGGACGCCGACCTTGCCGGTCGAACGGGCATAGCCTTCCGCCGCATGGGCCGCGCCGCCTTCCTGGCGGACGAGGACGTGGCGGATGTCGTCCTGCTGGTACAGGGCATCGTAAATGGGGAGTACCGCGCCGCCCGGATAGCCGAAGATCGTGTCTACGCCCTGATCGACCAGGGCCTTGAGAACCATCTCCGCGCCGGTCATCATATTCTGCGCCATAACACTGTGCCTTCCTCGATCCAGGCCGGCGACCCGCTTGGCAAATGCGGGCAAACGGCCAATAAACAGCAAAACCGCGCCCATGGGGCGCGGAGCCGGCAACCTAATCGTTCAAGATTGCGCCGTCAACCCCTGTTGGCGAATTTTTCGTGCGATATCGTCGCCCAATCTTTCTGTTTCTTGCGCAAGGTCCAACCAGTCCCAATCGGCCATGCGCCCCCTCGCCCAGGTCATCTGCCGTTTGGCGTATTGCCTTGTCTCGATATCGGCAAGCTCGATCGCATCGGAAAGCGAGAGACTTCCCGCCGCGCGAGCGGCGAAGGGCCGAAGGCCGATCGCCTTGGCCGCCGGCAGCAGGGGGTCGAGCTGCCTGGCCGCGAAGGCCCCCGCTTCCTCGACCGCGCCCGCCCTGGCCATGGCTTCGAGACGCTTGCGGATGCGGGTCAGCAGCAGCGGCCGGGGCGGCGCCACCACCAGCCGGTGCAGATCGCCAAGGTCTTTCGCCGCCTCCGGCGCCCGCGCCTGCCAGGAAGACAGGGCGCGGCCGGTGCCATGGAAGACTTCGAGGCCGCGTAGCACGCGCTGGGAATCCCGGGGCTTCAGCCGGGCCGCCAGTTCGGTATCGATGCGCGCCAGTTCGGCATGAAGCGCCGGGGCGCCCTCCCGGCCGAGCCGCGCGACGAGCCCGGCGCGGATCGCGGGATCGATCGGCGGGATATCCGACAGACCATTCACCAGCGCATGAAAATAAAGCCCGGTGCCACCGACGACGATGGCCGGCCGACCTTCCCCGTGAATGGCGGCGATCTCGGCCCTGGCCAGGGCCTGCCAGCGCGCGGCGGAACAGGCCTCGGTCGGCGGCAGCACGCCATAGAGCCTGTGGGGCGCCATCGCCTCGTCGTCCGGGCCGGGACGGGCGGTCAGGATGCGCAGGCCGTCATAGACCTGCATCGAATCCGCGTTGACGATGACGCCGCCCAGCCTTGCGGCAAGGGCAAGGGCGAGCCCGGATTTGCCGCTTGCGGTCGGCCCGGCGATCAGTACGGTGGCGGCCAATTCACGAGTTCCTGAGAAGATTTCGCCCCGATGAACCACGTCCTGACCGTGATCGGCAACCCTGTCGAAGCGCCCCTGCCCATTGCCCTGGGCGCGGACCTCGCCCTCGCCCTGCGGGAAGCCGGGGCCGAGGTGGGCGAGCCCCGCTGGCTTTCCGCCGCCGAGGCCCTGGATGTCCCCTTCGAGGGCCTGTCCGCCCTCGCCGCCGAGAAGATCGCCGATATCGTCCTCGCGGGCCTGCCGGCCGACCGTCTGGCGCAGGCCACGGAAGCCCGCGCCAAGCGGCTGCTGGTCGCCGACATGGATTCGACCATGATCACCGTCGAATGCATCGACGAGCTGGCCGATTTCGCCGGGCTGAAGGCGGAAATCTCGGCCGTGACCGAGCGGGCGATGCGCGGCGAGCTGGATTTCGAATCCGCGCTGCGCGCCCGCGTCGCCAAGCTGAAGGGCCTGCCCGAGAGCGTGTTGCAGACCTGCTTCGAGGAGCGGGTGCGCTTCACCGAGGGCGGCCGCCAGTTGATCCGGACCATGGCCGCCCATGGCGCCTATTGCGCCCTCGTCTCCGGCGGCTTCACCTTCTTCACCAGCCGCGTCGCCGTCCATCTCGGCTTTCACGAGCACAAGGCGAATGTCCTCGAGATCGCGAATGGCGCCCTCGCCGGCACGGTGACCGAGCCGATCTGCGGCGCCAACGCCAAGCTGGAAGCCTTGCGCGGCCTCGCCGCCCGCCACGACCTCTCGCCCGAGCAAACCCTGGCGGTGGGCGATGGCGCCAACGACCTGCCGATGATCGAGGCGGCGGGCCTCGGCGTCGCCTTCCACGCCAAGCCCAAAGTCGCCGCCGCCGCGCGGGCGCGCGTCGATCACGGTGATCTGACCAGCCTGCTGTTCTTCCAGGGCTATGCCCGCGACCAATTCGTCGACTGAGGCCGGCGGCCGACCGCCACGGGTTCAGGTGACGGTGATGGAAATCCGCCTCGCCGGGTGAAGGGGCTGACCGGCGAGGCGTCTCCACTCACTCCCGAGGGCAGGTGGGAGTGCCACTAGGCCGCCGTACCGGGCGGCAGGAACGGGGAAGGGGCATTTTCCCCGCGCCTTGAATCTTCTACGCAAGACCGCCGCGGTCGGATCACCCGAAAGCGTCGATCGGCATGTCGGCGCAGGTCTGGTCGAGGCTTTGCAGCAGATCCGCCTGCGGCCGGATCTTCGGCAGCTCCCAGCGGAAGAAATAGCGGCAGGCCCGGCGCTTGCCGTCGTAGAAGGCGGCGAGGTCGCCGGTCGCGCCCGCCGATTTCTCTTCCGCGACGCTGGCCTTGCGCAACCACAGCCAGGCGACGACGACATGGCCGAGCAATTCGAGAAAGACCGCCGAATTGGCCAGCGCCTGGTCGAGCTGGTTGCCGGCGGCGGCCCGGCCGAGCACGGCGACGGTCTTCGAGACGAGGGCGATGGCGTTGGCGAGGGCGGCCGCCTCTTCCTCGAAGGCGGGCGGCGCGGCCTGGATCGTCTTCTGCATCTCCTCGGCCAGCAGGGCGAGGGCCTTGCCCTGGTCGGCGAAGATCTTCCGACCCAGCAGGTCGAGGGACTGGATGCCGAAGGTGCCTTCGTGGATCGGGTTCAGGCGGTTGTCGCGCCACAGCCGTTCCACCGGATATTCCCGCGTGTAACCATAGCCGCCATGGACCTGGATCGCGAGATCATTGGCGACCAGCGCCCATTGCGACGGCCAGGACTTGATCATGGGGGTGAGCAGGTCGAGCAGCTGGAAGGCGCGATTGCGTGCCTCGGGCGATTCCGCCGTCTCGCTGTCGTCGACCAGCCGGGCGCCCAAAAGGCACAGGGCCAGCGCGCCTTCGACATAAGCCTTGGAGGCGAGCAACATCCGCTTCACATCGGCGTGCTCGATGATGGCGACCGGCGGCAGGCTGGGGTCCTTCGCCGCCGGTGGCCGGCCCTGCGCCCGCGTCTTCGCGTAGTCGAGGGCGACGCGATAGCCGGCATAGCCGATGACGGCGGCGCCAAGGCCAACGCCCACACGCGCCTCGTTCATCATGTGGAACATGTAGGAGAGGCCCTTGTGCGCCTCGCCCAGCAGATAGCCGGTGGCGCCGCCGCCTTCGCCGAAATTCAGCATGGTCGAGGTGGTGCCGCGATAGCCCATCTTGTGGATGAGCCCGGCGAGGCGGACATCGTTCCGCGTGCCGTCGCCGAGGATCTTCGGCACGATGAAGAGGGAAATGCCCTTCACGCCGGCCGGCGCGCCCTTGATCCGGGCAAGGACGAGGTGAACGATATTCTCGGACAGGCCGTGTTCGCCCGCCGAGATGAAGATCTTGTTGCCGGTGATGCGATAGGTTCCGTCATCGGCCGGCACCGCCTGGGTCTTCAGATCGGCGAGGCCGGAGCCCGCGCCCGGCTCGGTCAGGGCCATGGTGCCGAAATAGCGCCCCTCCAGCATGGCGCCGAGCCAGGTCGCCTTCTGCTCGGCGGTGCCGAATTTGGCGATGACATTGGCGGCGGCCCGGGTCAGGAAGGGATAGCCGGCGGTCGAGATATTGGCGGCGGAAATGATCGCCGACGAGGCCATGGACACCGTATGGGGTAACTGCATCCCGCCATGCTCGTAATCCGCATGGGCCGACATGAAGCCGGCGGCGCAATAGGCGTCGAGCGCCGCCTTCACCTCGGGGATGATATGGACCGTCTCGCCGTCGAAGGTCGGCTCGTTGGCGTCGAGCTTGGCCGCATGGGGCGCGAAATGATCGTCGGCCAGCTTTTCCGCCGTATCCAGCATGGCGGCGACGCTGGCCCGGTCGTGTTCGGCGAAACGCGGGCGGGTGAACAAGGCATCGAGGTCGAGCACATCCTGCAGCAGGAAGTCGAGGTCGCGGCGATCAAGGACGGGCATTTTCTCTCCTCCGTTTCAGGCTGCTTAGCCCGTTCGGAATGGGGAGGAAAGAGCCCAACTCGATCATGAATTCGTCACCCCGGCGAAGGCCGGGGTCTTTGGCCGGCATCGCGCCTTACCTGCGCGAGGCCCCGGCCTTCGCCGGGGCGACGCGCATTGTTTCGACGTCAGAACCGGCCGGCCTGATAGTCCCGGGCGGCCTGCATCACTTCGTCCCGCGTGTTCATGACGAAAGGGCCACCCCAGGCGATCGGCTCGTTCAGCGGCTTGCCGGCAATCAGCAGCACGCCCGCTTCCTCGCTCCCCGCGTTCTCGAAGGCGACGCGGCCGCCCTCGCCCAGGATCGCGACATTGACCGCCGCGACCTTCTCGACCGCGCCCAGCACGATCGCGCCGTCATAGACGACGAGCAGCGCGTTGAGGCCGGCCGGCACCGCTTCCTCGAAACGGCTGCCGGGGGCGAGGCGGATGTCGAAGAAACGCGCCTCGGTCGCGCCGGAGTCGATCGGCCCCTGCGTGCCTTCGCCGGTCGCGCCTGCGATCACCTTGACGCGGGCGCCGTTGCCCCGGCTTTCCACCGGGATGCTCGCCGCCGGGATTTCCTGATAGCGGGCGGGGGTCATCTTGTCCCGCGCCGGCAGGTTGACCCAGAGCTGGAAGCCCCGCATCAGGCCTTCCTCCTGTTCCGGCATTTCGGAATGGACGATGCCGCCGCCCGCTGTCATCCACTGCACGTCGCCGCTGGCGATGACGCCCGAATGGCCCTTGTTGTCGCCATGGCGCATCCGCCCGTCGAGCATATAGGTCACGGTTTCGAAGCCCCGATGCGGGTGGCTGGGAAAGCCGCCGATATAATCGTCCGCCCGCTCGGTATCGAAATGATCGAGCATCAGGAAGGGGTCCGCCGCCTCCACCGTCTCATGGCCGAGCAGGCGGGTCAGGCGGACGCCGGCGCCATCGGAGGTGCGCTCGCCCCTGATCAGGTGGCGCACGGGGCGGATATCATTGCGGGTCATGGGGGTGTCTCCTCATTCGCTGTTGGTGCTGATATTGGCACTGGCAGCGACAGGAAAAATCCCCCTGGATGGGAAGGGATCGTTTCGATTATGGAAACGATCCCCGGAGCTTCACTTCGCGGCGCAGTAGGCGCGCCAACCGCCCAGGGCGGTGATTTCCACCGCGCCTTCGAGGGCATGGGCCTCGCACAGGAAACCGGAGACGTCGCTGCCATCGTCCAGCGTCACCTTGCCGATGCCGAGCGGCGCCGGAATGGCGGCGACGAAACGGCCGAAAGCGGCGGGCGGCAGGGCCCAGACCTCGACCGCGAGGCCGGGGCCGTCGAAACCCGGGCTGTGAATGAGGCCGGGCTTGGGCGGCACCGTGCCCGGCAGGGCATAGAGCCGATAGTCGGGCGCGGTCCGGCAGCTTTTGACCAGCACGCCGCCGCCGCTGGTCAGCTGCGGGTTGAGCGGCATTCCCGACAGATGGGCGCCCACGACGACGACCTCGATCCGCTCGACATCCGGCCCCTCGGGCGCCGGCATCGCCGCGAGATCGGCCGTGGTGTCGAGGCCGAAGCCCGTCGCCGAGGCCTTGTGCAGCCGGTCGCCCCACACCGCGAGGGCGGCATCCGAGAAGGCGGGACCGATCAGGGTGACGCCGAAGGGCAGGCCATCCGGGCGGAAACCGGCGGGCACCGCGATCCCGGCGCAATCCATAAGATTGACGAAATTGGTATAGCGACCGAGCTTGGAATTGAGCCCGATCGGATCGGCCAGCATTTCCGAGACCTTGGGGAACAGCGGCGTCGTCGGCAGCAGCAGGATATCGACCATGGCCCAGGTCGAGGCGGTCTTCTGCCGATATTCTTCGAGGGCATAGATCCCCCGGAAGGCATCGACCGCGGTCACGCCGAAGGCGCCTTCGACGATTGTACGCACCGTGGGGTCCATGGCGTCGGCATGGGCGGCGTGGAAGGCTTCGATCGCCGCCAGGCGCTCCGCCACCCAGGGGCCGCTGTAGAGCAGGTTGGCCGCCTCGCGGAAGGGCGCGAAGTCGATCTCGACGATTGAACAGCCCAGCGTCTTCATGGTCTCGATCGCGGCGGCATAGATCGCCTCGTTCGCGCCATCGCCGAAGAATTCCCGCTCCGCCCCGACGGGCACGCCGACGCGAAGACCTTCGGTCGGCAACACCACGTCCGGCAATTCGCGCGAGAAGGGATCGCTGGGGTCGAGAGCGGCGGCGATGCGGCGGACGAAATCCGCCTCCCCCGCCGTCGCGGCGAAGACCGAGATACAGTCGAGACTGCGGCAGGCGGGGACGAGGCCGGTGGTCGAGAACATGCCCTTGCTGGGCTTCACCCCGACGAGATTGTTGAAGGAGGCCGGCACCCGGCCCGAACCCGCGGTATCGGTGCCGAGCGAGAAGGCGACGATGCCGGCCCCGACCGCGACCGCCGAGCCGGAGGACGAGCCGCCCGAGATATAATCCGCGTTGAACACCGAGCGCGGCGCGCCATAGGGCGAGCGGGTGCCGTTCAATCCGGTGGCGAACTGGTCGAGGTTGGTCTTGCCGACCGGGATGGCGCCGGCCGCGCGCAGGCGGGCGACCACCGTCGCATCCTGCGCCGGGGTATAAGCGAAGGCGGGGCAGGCGGCCGTCGTATCGAGCCCGGCGCAGTCGATATTATCCTTCACCGCGAAGGGAATGCCCCACAGCGGCTTGTCCGGCGACGGGCCGCCGGCATCGACCAGCGCCTTCGCCGCCGCGCGCAGCTCGTCATCGGAAAAGCGGCTGATCCAGACCGCGGGGTCAGGCCAGGCCTTGAGACGCTCGATCACCCCCTCGATCACGTCGAGGGGGGTGAGCGTGCCGGATTCATAGGCGGCGGCGAGCGCGCCGATGGTCAACATCTTGGGCAGCGTCATGGTCTTTCCCCCCTCAGGCCGCTTCGATCAGGGCGACGATCTGGCCCGCCTGCACGGTCCGGCCCGGCTGGCAGCGCAAGGCCGTGACCTTGCCGGCGACCGGGCTCCTGATTTCCATTTCCATCTTCATTGATTCGACGATCACCACGATGTCACCGGCGGCGACATTAGTGCCTTCCTCGGCAATGATCTTCCAGACATTGCCCGTCACCTGCGCCTCGACCGGGGTCTGGCCCTCGGGCACCTCGGCGTCGGAGGTGTCCGGGCCATCCTCGACCACGAAACTGTCGAGGCCCCTCGCCTTCCAGTCCTGCCGTTCCACCTCGAAGGCAGCCTGCTGGCGCGCCTTGGCCGCTTCGATCGCCGGCTTTTCGGCGTCGAGGAAGGCGGCGTGCTGCGCGTAATCGAAGGTGGTCTCCTCGATCCGCACCGGATAGCGGCCGTGGGGGAAGGCTTCGCGCGCCTCGATCAATTCCTGTTCCGACACCGGGAAGAAGCGGATCTGGTCGAAGAAGCGCAGCAGCCAGGGATGGCCGGGCGTGAACACCGGCGTCGTCCGCCAGGCATTCCACATCTGCACCGTGCGGCCGAACAGCTGGTAGCCGCCCGGCCCTTCCATGCCGTAGATGCACATATAGGCGCCGCCGATGCCGACGGCGTTTTCCGGCGTCCAGGTGCGGGCCGGGTTGTACTTGGTCGTCACCAGCCGGTGGCGCGGATCGACCGGGGTCGCGACCGGCGCGCCCAGGTAAACGTCGCCGAGGCCGAGCACCAGGTAGCTGGCGTCGAAGATGATGTTCTGCACCGCATCGACGCTGTCGAGACCGTTGATGCGGCGGATGAACTCGATGTTCGACGGGCACCAGGGCGCGTTCGGCCGCACCAGTTCCTGATATTTCCGCGCGGCGAGCTGGATCGACGGATCGTTCCACGACAGGGGCAGGTGGACGATGCGGCTCGGCACTTTCACCGCTTCCGCCGGGGGCAGGCCCGCCTCGATCTCGCGAAGGGCCGCCACCAGGGTCGCGGTCTTCAGCACGCGGCTGTCGTAATGGATCTGGAGCGAGCGGATGCCGGGCGTCAGATCGATGATCGCCGGCAATCTCGCCTCGCGCACCGCCTGCGCCAGCAGATGGATGCGCAGGCGGAGCGCGATATCCAGCACCATCGGGCCATATTCGACCAGCAGATCATCATCGCCCGCCCGGCGATAGACGACGGGCACCGGCCCGCCCTCCACCGTGCCGAGGATCGGGGTGCCGATGTCCTTCGAGGTGATCACCGCAGACGCGGCCATGCCGTGGGGCACGAAACGCACCTTGTCGCCCGGCTTCAACTGGCCGGCCTTCCACAATTCGTCGCGCGCGATCACCGCCGGGCAGACGAAACCGCCGAGGCTGGGGCCGTCCGGCCCGAGGATGATCGGCATGTCGCCGGTAAAGTCGATGGCGCCGATGGCATAGGCATTGTCGTGGATGTTGGAGGGGTGAAGCCCCGCCTCCCCACCGTCCGCCCGCGCCCAGCGCGGCTTCGGCCCGATCAGGCGCACGCCCGTGCGCGCCGAATTGAAGTGAACCTCATAGGTCGCGGCGAAGAGATCGTCGATATCCGCGTCCTGGAAGAAATCGGGCGCGCCATGGGGGCCGTAGTGGACGCCGATCACCCAGTCGCGGGTCATCAACGGCTTCTCGTCCGCCGGCACGGGCTCGCCCGCCGTCTCGGCCGCGATATGCAGCGTGTCGCCCGCCTTGAGGACGCCGGTGGCATGGCCGCCGAACTGGCCAAGCGAGAAACAGGCCCGCGCGCCGAGGAACTTCGGCCCGTCGATGCCGCCCCGGACGGCGAGATAGGTGCGCTGCCCCGCGCCCTTGATCTGGCCAAGCGCAAGGGTCTGGCCCGCCTTCACCGGGATCGCGGTCAGCATGGGGACCGCCACGCCGTCGAGCGCCGCCGGCATCTCCGCCCCGGCGAGGGCGATCAGGGCATCGCCGTGAAATTTCAGCGTGGGACCGCTCAGGGTGCATTCGAGCCCCGCCGCGCCTTCGGCATTGCCGAGGATGCGGTTGGCCAGCCGGAACGACCGGTCGTCGAACGGACCGGACGGCGGCACGCCGACATCCCAGAGGCCGAGGCGGCCCGGCCAGTCCTGCACGCTGGTCTGCGCGCCCGCGATTACCACCTCGATCGTCGGCGCGGTGAAGACGAAACGGCCGAGCGCCGCGGTCGAGACCTTGCCGCTGGTGAAGACATCGCTGGCGGCGATGGCGCGAAGATAGGCGAGATTGGTCTCGATGCCCCAGACCCGGGTCTTGGCCAGGGCGTCCGTGAGGGCGGCGATAGCCGCCGGCCGGTCCACGCCGGTGACGATCACCTTGGCCAGCATGGGATCGTAGAAGGGCGTGACTTCCGTCCCCGTCGCCACCCAGGTATCGACGCGGATATCGTCGGGGAAGGCGACTTCGGTCAGGCGGCCGGTCTGCGGGCGGAAATTGGCCTGCGGATTCTCGGCATAGAGCCGGACCTCGATGGCCGCGCCCTTGGGCACCAGCGACCCTTGCGCCGGCAGCACCAATTCGCCAACCGCCTGGCGGATCATCCATTCGACGAGGTCGACGCCGAAGACGGATTCCGTCACCGGGTGTTCGACCTGCAGCCGCGTGTTCACCTCGAGGAAGGAGAAATCGCCGCGCGTAACGTCATAGATGAATTCGACCGTGCCGGCGGATTCATAAGCGACCGCCTTGCCCAGGGCGACGGCCGCCGCATGCAGCCGCGCGCGCAGCTCGGGCGAGAGGCCGGGGGCCGGCGTTTCTTCCACCACCTTCTGGTTCCGGCGCTGGAGCGAGCAGTCCCGCTCGCCGAGGGCGACGACGTTACCCTTGCCGTCACCGAAGATCTGCACCTCGACATGGCGGGCAGTCGAAACGAAACGCTCGATATAGACCCGGGCATCGCCGAAGGAGGAGGAGGCCATGCGCTGCACCGCCTCGAAGCGGGCCTGCAATTCGGCCGCGTCGTGGCACAGCGACATGCCGATGCCGCCGCCGCCCGCCGTGCTCTTCAGCATGACCGGGTAGCCGATCTCATGGGCGGCGGCCAGCGCTTCCTCGGCCGACAGAAGGATGCCGGTGCCCGGCAGCAGCGGTACGCCCGCCGCCTCCGCCAGCGCCCGCGCGGTATGCTTCAGGCCGAAGTCGCGTAAGTGTTCGGGCCGGGGGCCGATGAAACGGATGCCTTTCGCCGCCAGCGCCTCGGCGAAGCCGGCGTTTTCCGACAGGAAGCCATAGCCGGGATGAACCGCCTCGGCGCCCGTGTCGATACAGGCCTGCACGATGGCCTCGGCCCGGAGATAGCTTTCCTTGGCCGGCGCCGGGCCGAGGCAGATCGCCTCGTCCGCCGCCAGCACCGGCAGGGTGAAACGGTCGGCCTCGGAATGCACCGCCACGGTGGCGATGCCCATTTTCCTGGCGGTCTTGATGACGCGCGCGGCGATCTCGCCCCGATTGGCGATCAGGATTTTCTTGAACATGGGAAGGTCACACCGCCTCCCCGTCCCAGATCAGCACGCGCACCGGCGTCGGATCGAAGCCGTTGCAGGGATTGTTCACCTGCGGGCAGTTGGAAATGACGCAGAGCACGTCCATCTCCGCCACCATGTCGACATGATCGCCCGGCGCCGAAATCCCGTCGACGATGGCGAGCTTGCCGTCGGTCTCGATCGGCACGTTCATGAAGAAATTGATGTTGGGCACCACGTCGCGCTTGGTCATGCCCCATTTCGTCACTTCAACGACGAAGTTCTCGCGGCAGGCATGCATGTAACGGGTATGGTGGCCGAAGCGCACGGTATTCGCTTCGCAGGAACAAGCCCCGGCGGAGGTGTCGTGCCGGCCGCAGCTGTCGGCGGTGACGCTGAGCATGACGCGGCCCTCGTTCGAGATCAGGCGCGTGCCCTTGCCGACATAGGCCGACTTTTGCGTCAGCAGCGTGTCCTGCGCGCTGTAACGCTCGGAGAAATCGGCGGCGTTGTAGAACAGCGTATCGACCGCCTGGCAGCCTTCCAGATCGACGATGCGCAAGGTCTGGCCGCGCTTGACGACATGGGACCAGGGACGGGTCGCGGGGATGGTGAAGTCGTAGATCGCCTTCGCGGGATCGAGGGTCTCGGTCGCGGTGCAGATGATGGTCATGGCTTGGCCCTCCCGGCTCAGCGGGGCGCGAACAGGGGATCGGTGTTCTCGAAGCCGCGCACGGCTTCGGCGGTCGCGGTGCGGCAGATGTCGTCCGCCGTGGGCACAGGCCCCCGCCAGATCACCGCCTCGACCGGCTTCGGCGCGAACACCGCCCCCGGGCTGAAGGGATGCGGGCAATTGGAGACGGCGATCAGAAGATCCATCTCGGCCCGCAATTCGACGAAATCGCCCGGCTTCACCGCGCCGTCCACCCAGGAAAAACCGCCTTCCGCCGTCACCTGGACGGGGGAGAAGAAGCTGATCACCGGGGCGAGGTCGCGCTTGCCGAGACCGAATTTCGAGGCGGCGAGGCGCATGTTCTCGCCCGTGCTGCGCAAGGCGGCGTCGCCATATTTGCCGGCGTTGGAGGCGGGGGTGGAGCCGCCGACCACCGTGTCATGGGCGCCGCAGCTGTCCTCGACCACCGAGGCGAGGACGCGGCCCATGTCCGAGAACAGCACGCGGCCGCGCGGCAGGGCGGCGGTCCATTGCAGCTTCATCGTGTCGGCGGAATTGTAGCGCTCGCTGGTATCATCGGCATTCCACATGAAGAAGGCGATGCCATCCGTCGCTTCGGTATTGACGAGGCGGATGCGTTCGCCGCGCGCGACGCGGGCGGTCCAGTACCAGCCGCCGGGGATCACTTCCCGGTGGCGCACCAGGCTCTCGTCGATGGCGGCTTCCTGGGCCGAGGTCAGCGGCGGCATGGCCTTGGGCGCGAGATTGTCGCCCGCGGCCTTCAATTCCAGGTAGCGCTGACGCAGGGCCTCGATCCGGGCGGTTTTTTCAGTCGTCGTCATGGCTCGGTTTCCCTCAAGCCGGAAGCGCCAGGTCGTCCCGGGCTTGCCCCTGATCCGGGGCCGGGTCGTCCCGGCCGGGGGCGGTGATGGATTTGGTCTCGTCGCGATGCGGGCTGGGCTGGCCGGCGATGCGGCGCGGCCAGACTTCGATATCGTCCTTGATCACGGCGCCGTAACGGTCCCCGTCGACGGGATCGAGGCGCGGCCGCTCGAAGGCGATGACGCGGGTGGCGAGGCCGAAGGCTTCCGACAGGTCATGGGTGACCATGACGACGGTGAGTTCTTCCTCGTTCCACAGGCGGCGCATCAGGGCATGGATATCGCCGCGAATGCCGGGGTCGAGGGCGCCGAAGGGCTCGTCCAGCAGCAGCACCTTGGGCTTGCGAATCAGGGTCTGGGCGAGGGCGAGGCGCTGCTGCATCCCGCCCGACAGTTGGGCCGGATATTTCTTCTCGTTGCCGCCGAGGCCGACGCAGTCGAGCATGGCGCGTGCTTCCTCGATCGCTTTCCGCCGCGCCGTGCCGAACAGGCGGGCGAGGACGCCGCCCTTCTCGAATTCGAGGGCGAGCAGGACATTGCCGAGCACGGTCAGATGCGGGAAGACCGAATAGCGCTGGAACACGACGCCGCGTTCCGCCGTCGGCTCGCCGGCGATGGGCTTGCCGTCGATCAGGATGTCGCCCCTTGTCGGGCTTTCCTCGGACAGCAGCATCCGCAGGAAGGTCGTCTTGCCGCAGCCGGACGGGCCGACCAGGGCGACGAAGGCGCGGGATTCGATTTCGAGGTTGATCCGCTCGAGCACCACGCGCTCGTCGTATTCCTTCCAGACGTTGCGGATGGAAATCGTCGTCATCACGCGGCCCTCGCGGCGGCGAACCACGGGAACAGGCGGTTCTGCAGTTTTTGGAGCCCGAAATCCATCAGGAAGGCCAACAAGGTGATCCAGGCGACATAGGGCAGGATCACATCCATGGCGAGATAGCGCCGGACGAGGAAGATGCGATAGCCGAGGCCGGATTCCGAGGCGATGGCTTCGGCCGCGATCAGGAACAGCCAGGCCGGCCCGAGCGAGAGGCGCAAGGAATCGAGCAGGCGCGGCAGGATCTGCGGCAGCACCACGCGCTGGACGATGCCGAAGGTGGAAGCGCCCAGGGTCTGCGCCTTGATCAGTTGCTGGCGCGGCAATTCCTCGGTGCGCAGCGCCAGATCGCGGATCATCACGGGGGCGAGGCCAATGATGATCAGGGTGATCTTCGACGGCTCGCCAAGGCCGAGCACGATGAACAGGATCGGCAGGATGGCGAGCGGCGGCACCATGGAGACGACCCCGACGAAGGAGCCGAGCAGGGCCTTCACATGAGGCAGCAAGCCGATGGCGACGCCGATGACGAGGCTGATCAGGGTCGAAATCGCCAGGGCAACGACCAGGCGGGCCAGGCTGGCCGCCGTATCGACCCACCACAGGATCTCGCCCGTCCGGCCATCGGGCGTGAAGGCCATGCGGTCGATCGTGGCGGCGAAGGTCGACAGGGCCGGCAGCAGCTTGTCCTGCGGATTATCCGCGAGACGAAGGGCCGAGCCGGTCAGATAGAGGATGGCCACCAGCACGAAGGGCAGCGCCCCCAGGAGGAGACGCACGCCGGAGCGGGGCTGACGATTGATCGCGCGCATCGGCTCGCCCCCTCAGACGCGGGAGGGTCGACAAGAGCGGCGACAGGAAGAGGACGAAGGGGCGGAAACGAGTGCCTTGAGTGCCATAGATACCAACTCCCGTTACTGGTCAGACCACGCTCGACCTGATTGGGGAATTGGCACGACCCGAGTGACGCCAATTCCTGGTCACCGAGGCCTCCCGGGCTTTTGTCCCGCCGTGCACCCGTCGGGATTTCTCCCCCGCCGGACGGCAGCTCTCGGACCTGCGCCGGGAAATCTCCCAGCCGGAACCCTAGCCGCCAAACTCTGTATGCAATTACAGCAAAGCCCGCGGAAAAGGGCAACCGGGTTTTTCCGCAGCGCGTCATTTTGTGGGGCCGAACTCGGAAACCCCTTCCGGGGCAAGATTCCGGCCTGCGCCGGAATGACCCGGTGGGGGAGCAGAAGCAGGAACCGCCCTCCAACGCGCCCTTCCACATCTTCGTCATTCCGGCGAAGGCCGGAATCTCACGACGGGAAGGCGTCCCATTTGTCGCCCCATCTGTAGCCGTTACTTACCAGCGACACGTAGGCGGAATGACTCAATCAGCGGCTTATCAATGTCCGAAATTTGCGCTGTCGTGATCGTTTGACCGTCAAGAACGGGAAAATCGAACGTCAATGTACCGTCACGATTTTCCTTGAGGTTAAGAGCCTGACCCAAAAGCCTATTGCGCCCGGCAGGGTTGTGTGATTCACCGAATCCGTCGGCTTGACGGAGGTGATTTGTGGCGTGGACGGATGAGCATCGGGCGGCCTATCGGCGCGAGGGCGG
>NZ_JBAQRT010000369.1:0-2953 GCF_049306435.1 Zavarzinia sp. | reverse complement strand
ATCGCGTCGCCGACATGGCCGGCGCGGCGCGGGCCTTGGGGCCAGCGAGACGCCGGGTGTTCCTGGCGATCGGGCGCCAGCATCTGGCGGATTTCGCGGGGCAGAGCCAGCATCATTACCTGCTGCGGCTGGTCGATAGCCCCGACGGACCCCTGCCCCTGCCCGACGCCGTCGTGGTCCTCGGGCGCGGCCCCTTCACGGCCGAAGACGACCGCGCCCTGATGATCGAGCATGGCATCGACATCGTCGTCGCCAAGAACGCCGGTGGCGACGGCGCCCGCGCCAAGCTGGAGGCGGCGCGCGCGCTCGGCCTGCCCGTCGTGATGATCGACCGTCCCGCCCTGCCGCCCCGCCGCGTGACCGAGAGCGTGGCCGAGGTCCTGTCCTGGCTCGGTCACGGCGCCGACCGCGGGGTATAGACGAAACGGCCGACCCGCCGGGTCGTGCTGCTGCCGACGATGACGAGGGTGCGCATGTCGGCCATCTCCGCCTTTGCTTCGCCGAGGGTGGTCACCTCGATCCGTTCGTCCGCGCCGCCCACCGCCCTTGCGAAGACGATCAGCCGCGAAGGGCCGCAGGCCGCGCGCAGGATCGCCAGCGCCGTCTCGAACTGATGCGGCCGGGCCGTGGAGCGGGGATTGTAGAAGGCCATGGCGAAATCCGCCTCGGCCGCGAGGCGAAGGCGCTTCTCGATCAGCGCCCAGGGCTTCAGATTGTCCGACAGGTTGAGGGCGCAGAAATCATGGCCAAGGGGCGCGCCGACCCGCGCCGCCGCCGCCAGCATGGCGGTAACCCCGGGCAAGACATGAATGTCGAGACCGTGATCCTCGGGTCGGGTCTCCAGCGCCTCGAACACGGCGGCGGCCATGGCGAAGACGCCGGGATCGCCCGACGACGCGACGACGACGCGCCGTCCGGCGGCTGCGAGGTCGAGCGCGTGATGCGCCCGCTCCAGTTCCACCCGGTTGTCGCTGGCGTGCAGCACCGCCCCCGGCGTCGCCGCCCGCTCGACATAGGGGCCATAGCCGACGATATCGGTCGCCGCCATCAGGGCGAATTCGACTTCCCCAGTGATCTGGCCCGGCGCCCCGGGGCCGAGGCCGACAATGTTCAGGCTGCCCTTCATGCCTCGTCTCCCGCGCCGGGGCGTCGGCCCCGGCCATGGGCGAGGACGATGGCGAAATAGGGACATTCCGCCGTCTCGACCTGCGCCAGGGGGCGCACCCGCTCGCCCGGCATGGTGCCATGTTCGATCAGCACCGCGTCCCCCAGGCGCCCGGCGGCTTCGAGCGCGCGGCGGATCTTCGGCAGGTTGCGCCCTGTCTTCATGACGACCAGCGCATCCGCCGCGGCCATGTGACGGATCAGGTCTTCCTCGGGCAGGGTGCCGGTCAACACGCTCATGACGTCGTCGCCCCAGGTGATGGGCTGGCCGCTGGCGTGCCAGCAGCCGGCCATGCCGGGAATGCCCGGCACCACCTCGACCACCGCGCGGCCCCGCAGCCGCGCATGCAGATGCATGAAGGAGCCGTAGAAGAAGGGATCGCCCTCGCACAGCACGACCACGTCCTCGGTCCGGGCGAGATCGGCGAGCCGCGCGCTCCACTCGTCGTAGAAACGGGAGAGGAGATCATTGTAGGCCGGACTGTCGAAGGGCAGTTCGGTCGTCACCGGATATTCCATCGGGTGTTCGGTCGCGTCCGGCGCCAGCATCCCCTCGACGATGCGGCGGGCCTGGCCGGCGCGGCCCTTCTTGCGGAAATAGGCGATATGGCGGGCGGTGCGGATCAGCCGGTCGGCGCGCAGACTGATCAGATCGGGATCGCCGGGACCGAGGCCTGCGCAGATCACCTTGCCCATGGCGCTCACTCCCGAGGCCCGGCGAGGGCATTCACCGCCGCCGCCGTGATGGCCGAGCCGCCCAGCCGCCCCTCGACGACGAGGGATGGAACCGGCGCGGTCGCCAGCAACTCCGCCGTCGATTCGGCGGCGCCGACGAAGCCGACCGGGCAACCGATGATCGCCGCCGGGCGCGGACAGGCCGGGTCCTTCAACATGTCCATCAGGTGGAACAGCGCGGTCGGCGCATTGCCGATGGCGACCAGCGCGCCTTTCAGATGCGGTCGCCACAGCTCCAGCGCGGCGGCCGAGCGCGTGTTGCCCATCGCGCGGGCGAGGCCGGGAACGCCGGGTTCGTTCAGGGTGCAGATCACCGGATTGTCGGCCGGCAGGCGGGCGCGGGTGATCCCTTCCGCGACCATGCGGGCATCGCAGAGGATGGACGCCCCCGCCTGCAGGGCCGCGCGCGCCGCCACCGCCATGCCGGGGGTGAAGCGGATGAAATCCTCCAGCCCGACGAAGCCGGCGGCATGGATCATGCGAACCGCGATCACCTCTTCCGCCCCGGTGAAGCGGGCGAGCGACGCCTCGGCCCTGATGATGGCGAAGGAGCGGGCATAGATGGCGGCGCCATCGGTTTCGTAACGGCGGGCGATCATGGCTTGGCGAATATCCGGTCGGGGTGGCGGATCAGGACCTCGGGATCGAGGTCGCGGCAGTGGGGGGGTTCGCTGGCGGCGCCATCGCGGATCAGGCCGAAGCCCGCCGGCCCGGCCACCAGCGTGACCTCGGCCGGGGCGGGATGAGCGCAGCCCTTGGCGCAGGCCGAGACGTGAAGCCTCGTCCCCGGCGGGACATGGGGCGCGAGGGCGAGGGCCAGCGCCCGCACCGGGGCGTGGCCCTGCGGACAATCGGGCGCGCCGGTGCAGGCATCGACGCGAAGCCGGGCATCGGCGGGATCGAGGATCAGACCGGGCAGACCGGGGATCACATCCACCCCCTCGACCAGCAGCATCCGCCAGGGCGTGAGACGCAGCGCGGCCCCCAGGCGGGCAAGGGCGGCCAGCACCTCCGCCCGCAGGCGGCCGAAGGGAAAGGCGACGAAAGTGCCGAG
>NZ_JBAQRT010000368.1:0-2219 GCF_049306435.1 Zavarzinia sp. | reverse complement strand
GCGCTGGTCCGCGCGGCGGGCCGCTATGCCACCGATGTCCGCGCCCGGCGGGTCGACCCGCAGTTTATCCCGCTCGTCGGCCGCTGGCTGCGGGAGGGCGGGCACGAGGCCTTCCCGGACCCGGCGCCCGCCGAGGAGCCGGCCGAGTTGACCGTCGATACCTCGGTGACTCAGGACCCTGTCCATACTGCCCTGGTGGGCGCCGGCATGACCGAGGCAGATCATCGCAGCTGGATCGCCCGTTGCCAGCTCGACGTCGACAGGGATCGCTCGATCCTGCAGGTCCGGGCGCCCAGCCGGTTTGTCGCCGACACGATCAGGGAGCGGTTTGTCCCGATCCTGCGGCGTGCCTTTGGCGTCCGAGAGGTCGACTTTATTTCGCCGCGAGGTGGGCCATGACCGCGCCGAGCTGGTATCCGAAGCCCGAGACCTTGCCGGGCGTGCTGGCGCTCATCGCGCAGGTAGTCGGCATCGATGCCGCGCTGCGCGTTGGCCAGGTCGCGGGCGGTCAGCAGAAATACATGCCGATGCCCGACAAGGTCGGGCCGAATACCTGGCTGTCCAAGCTGATCGGCGTCAAGGCGGCCCGGCTGGTCGCCGCCCGCCACCTGAAGGCCGGGGCGGTCAAGGGCGAGCTGCTCCTCGTCCCCTCCGCATCGGTCGAGCGCAACGCCATCGCCGTCCGCACGCTGTGGATCCAGCGGGGCTACTCGATCAACCAGATCGCCGGCGAGCTGCATCTGGCCCGGCACCGTGTGAAGGAGCTGGTGGAGGGTTGGCCGAAAGGCAACGGCGGCCCGGCGCTCGAAGACGTCGATACGGGGCGCTGTCCGGCCTGCGGTCGCCGCCATCCCGCCAAGCGCCTGCGGCTGTCCGATCATCGTCAACTGGCGCTGCCGCTGGCTACACCGCCTAGGGGCGCAGGGTCCATCTGATCCTGCCCGCCCGCCCGCGCGAAACTGCCGGGCATGAACACCGCCACCAGCTCCTCCCCGGGTTTCGGCCCGCACCTCGACGACGGCCGCTTCCGGGCGGCCGTCGATTTTCTCCGTCCGCACGAGGGGGACCTCGCCGACGATCCGGACGATCCGGGCGGTGTGACGAAATTTGGCGTCTCCCTCCGCTTTGCGAAGTCCTGCGGCGATCTCGACGGCGACGGCCGCCTGGACCTCGATCTCGACGGCGACGGCGATGTGGACGCGGAAGATATCCGGCGGATGACGAGGCCGGACTCCGCCTATGTCTACTGGCTGTACTGGTGGGAGCGGTATCGCTACGGCGAGCTGTGCCTGCCGATCGCCGTCAAAACCTTCGACCTCGCCGTCAACATGGGCGCGAGGCAGGCGCACAAGATCGTGCAGCGAGCGGCGAGGTCGCATGGCCGCCCGCTCCTCGACGATGGCGATCTTGGCCCCGCCAGCCGCTCCGCCCTGCGCTCGCTCGGCAACACCGACATCCTTCCTGCCATCCGCTCCGAAGCGGCCGGCTTTTATCGCGGCCTGGTGGCCGCACGGCCGCGCTCGTCCAAGTACCTGGCCGGCTGGCTCAACCGTGCCTATGCCTGAGAGGTCAACGATGGAACACCCGACCCTGACCCGCGCGCTCGATCTGATCGCGCTCGCCCTTATCGCCCTGGTGCTGGCGACCGCCGCCTGCATCGCGTGGCCCGTGCCCGCCCTCGCGGCCGACGGCACGACCGTCGATTTCGCCCCGCTGATCAATCCGGTCCTCGACGCCATGGTCATGGGCGTCGCGGCCATTGTCGGCTGGGCCATCAATCACCTCACGATCCTGCTCAAGCTCAAGCAGGACGCCGAGGTTCGAGCCTATCTCGAAGACGCCGCGTATGCCGGCATCAATATTGCGCGGGCCAAGGCCGGTGACGCGCTGGCGGGCAAGCTGACCGTCGATGTCAAGATCGCGCTGGCGGCGGAAGTCGGCGAATACCTGATCGCCCGCGTCCCCGATGCCCTCGAGCGGTTCGGGCTGACCGGCGAGGCGCTCAAGGACTATGTGCTCGGCCGGTTGGGCGGCGATCCGCTGCCGCTGCCGCTGCCGGCGACCGCCGTCACGGCCGCACCGTGACCTGGACGGCCGCCCTTGTCCCCGTCGCCATCATCCTCGGCCTGGTCGGCCTCGCCGGCCTCGTCTGGTACGCAAACCGCGCCGGCCGCGTGGCCGAGCGGGCGGATGCCCGCGCCGGGGCCGAGGGCCTGCAC